>CBQWHS010000707.1:0-2904 GCA_967728665.1 uncultured Chryseosolibacter sp.
ACTTACCAGCGCACGACCTTACAATACATACTTCAATGTTCGCGCCACCAAAAATTTCAAGACATTCCGAATTACCACTGACCCAAACAGTGAACTGTATTCTTCCTTCGCGGAAGACCATGCCAACATTAAAGTCTTCAGCGAAACCCCCATCAAAGACAGTACCATGTTTCAATTACACGCAACTGACAGCATTGGGAATGCAATTGACACAACGCTGCACGCCAAATTCATAACACGCGAAGTCACTCCTGAAAAATTTACCGCCGAAATCCAAAAGAGTTCGATCATCGCCAATAAAGGTCTTATCAGCCTTGACTTGAAGTTTAATAAGCCCATTAAAAAAATCAATTTCGATAGTCTCTTCTATCAACTGGATTCGAGTAACGTAATAAAATTTACTCTTGATGACATTAAATTCAACACACCGGAAAATAAACTAACCATAGAAAAAAAAGTCGATAAAACTCTACTTGTTATCAAACCTCGGGATGAATCATTACCTCCACCACAACCCACAACGCCAAAACAACCCACGCCAATCAAAGAAAAAACAGATAAAACGAAGCCTTCAAAACAACCAATTAAAAATCAACTCTTGATTGGCAAGGGAACATTCATCAGCATCGACAGTGACAGTTCTAAGAAAATGTCTCAACAAATTGTGCCGCAACAAATTGAAGACCTTTCAGAAATAATCTACACAATTCGGACATCCGAAAAATACTTTCTTGTACAACTGCTAGACAAGAACTTCACGATCCTTCAGCAGACGGCCAACAAACCAAAAGGCAGCTTTCAAGACTTGGAAGCAGGCACTTATATTTTACGAGTTGTACAAGATTCCAATAACAATGGGGCATGGGATCCAGGAAACTATTTTACTAAAACAGAACCCGAAAAAATTGCCTACTACAAACAGGGTGACAAAGGTGACTTGATCATAACACTTAAGAGTAATTGGGAATTGGAGCTTTCCCCAATGTTGGTAACCTATTGACAACCGTGTGGACAAAATCTCATAAACCTAAAATCATACTCAAAATCATCCCAACGACAACAAGACCAACTCGAAATGTTGATAGACCTCGTTCTATCAACATGCGCTAACATCAAGTATTACCCACATTAATTTTACCCACATGTCAAATAATTGTGGACAACTGCATAACACTCTGAGAATAACACCATTGATTTCTTAAATTAGCTAACAATGAATCAACGAGGCGAGGGAATAGATTTTTATCAACAAATCAACATGACTAATTATTACTATTATATAATATACTTAATACTAATAATAAGAAAGCCAACATTCTTAACAGCTTTACTGCTAGCCTCCATAACTACTTTCGCACAAAATCATGCCGATATCCAATTGGCAAACGCCTACTTGTTAAAAGGTGATAAAAAGAAAGCCGTTGAACTTTATCGCGACTTGAGTAAAAGCGAAGCTAATGTTCCGATTATTCACAACAATTATTTAAATCTCCTGTTGGACTTGGCGAGCTATGATGAAGCACAATCGTATTTGAAAAAAATTTTAAAGAAGGCGCCCGATAATATTCAATATCGGCTTGACCTTGGATTAGTCTACGTACGTTCTGGTGATCTCTCAAAAGCGGATAAATATTTTAAAGAAATCATAACCGAAGTGCGGCCGAACGTGCAACTCTCGAAAATGATGTCCGATTATCTTGCAGCACGCTCCTTGGTTGAATACAGTGTGCTCACGCTGACAGAGTCACGACAATTTTTAGGAAATCCGTTTTTGTTTTGCCTTGATTTGGCAATGCTGTATCGCATACAAGGACAACAGGACAAAATGGTTCAGGAATATTTGAGCTATGTCACACAGAGTTCGGCAAACATTCAATATGTGAAAAATGTGATGCAAGCGCTGCTGACAAAACCCGATGAGCTCGAAAGCCTGGAACGACTACTGTACGACAAAGTGCAACAGAATCCTGATGTAGAGGTTTATTCAGATTTGCTGATCTGGGTGACGATGCAGCAAAAGAATTTTTATGCATCCTTCATCCAGGCGCGGGCTTACGATAAGCGATATAAAAAAGAAGGCGAAAAAAGTATGGAAGTCGCCCGCGTTGCACTGGATAACGAAGACTACGATAATGCAGCAAAAGTCTATAAATATGTGATTCGTGAGTTTCCAAATTCCGGTAATCAATTGCTCGCCCGACTTGGATTGATTCGAACACGGGAAGCCCGCGTACGAAAAACTTTTCCCGTAAAAGTAGATTCCGTAAAAACCCTCATCGCCGACTATCAAGACTTCATTACAAAATATCCGGACAATGCGAATTCGTTGGAGGCCACTCGCAATGAAGCTTTGCTATACGCGAATTTTCTCGATCAAAAAGATGCGGCCATTGAAATATTAAATCGATTAATTGCCAATTCACGAGCATCCCTGTATTTGAAATCAAAATCAAAACTTGACCTCGGCGATATTTATCTGATTAAAGGTGAACCCTGGGAATCAACGCTGTTGTATTCACAGGTTGAAAAAACTCAAAAAGAAAATCCGGTTGGATATGAGGCAAAGCTGAAGAACGCGAAACTTTCCTATTACAAAGGTGACTTTCGGTTGGCACAAGAACATTTGGATATTTTGAAAGAAGCAACAACGCGTGAGATTGCGAATGATGCAATGGAATTAAGTATGAGGATTAAGGAAAATATTGCGTTTGATTCCGTTGGCGAAGCATTGAAAGAATATGCTCGTGTTGAACTTTTGCTTTATCAAAACAAACAAGATGAAGCCCTTCAAAAAATACAAGCCTTAAAAGAAGGAAAGGGAACCACCAACGATTCTACGAAAACCCAGACAGCTTTTTCAAACCAATCCATTCTTGATGACGTGTATTGGCTCGAAGCGGATCT
>CBQWHS010000708.1:0-2903 GCA_967728665.1 uncultured Chryseosolibacter sp.
AAATGCTTTCTGCATAATTGAAATAAAACCTAATCCAGCTGGGTGAATTAGGTTTTAAGTTTTGGTTTTGACTAGGTTTTAGTTCTTCACTACAATTCTATTCCGAAGTTCTTGCGAACCTTGTTTTATGATCACAATATAAATTCCCTGATCAAGCAATTTTTGTGGAGCAATGGTAATATCTCCTGTAAGCTCTTCTGCTGCGAAAGTTTCCTGATGATATTCTTTGCCCATCACATTAACAACCCTGACCTGTAATGCCTCTGTAGAGGCACCATTCACCCGAATTGACAAAACATCTCCAGGCTTGATTGGGTTTGGAAAAATATCTGTTTCGAGAACCTTTTCAGTAGAGGCCATGATTGCTTCAGGTTTACCTACTGACGCAGCCGTCATCATTTCTGAAGAAGTTCCGCTGTTAAGTGCTGAAGAAGGAATTGCCAACCAGGCGTTACCAGTGTCTGGGCCTTTATATCTCACTGTCAAATTTTGTCCAACTTCATAGTCGAAATATTTTACTTCCAGAAAGTGTCCACCTGCATTCACGGTTTGCGTTGTTCCGGTTACTGTCCTTGTTCCATGTCGCCCATCGTTGTCTACCATCATTACATTATCGAGTGAAACTCGGCTTCCGTCATCCGAAGTGGTTTGAAATTGATATGAACCACCGGTAGTTATGTTCAGATAGCCGGTAAACCTAAAATTATAATAGTCTTCCTGGACGCGAGGCACCAATGTGAAATTGTCAACTTTGCCTTTGTACTCGATGATGTTCCAATTAATGAGATCAATATCTGAAAACGCGCCGGTTGTATGTGCATAGTACAGTCCATTGACAAAAGTATTCGCTGTAGCACTGTTGCTTGACGCACTTAAGTTTCCGCCAAGGTCGCTCGCCTTTATTGTGAATGAGAAATTCGTATTTAATGGAAGACCTTTTAGTTCGTAGGTTGTCTTATTGCTGCCAGTTGCTACTGAAGTAGAACCATAATAGATAACATATTCTTTTATGCCTGTGTTATCGGCAGCAGCAGTCCATTTCAACGTGATTTCCTGTATGGCCGTTGATTCAGCTGTTAAGTTAGTTGGAGAAGTTGGAAGTTGAGTATCCGAAGAAGTCTGAAGTGTTAAATAGCCAGTCGCTGGAGTGTATGCAGATCTGCCCGAGCTACTCACAGCCCTGATCTTGTATTGATAAATTGTTCCAGGGTCGAGGCCTCTATCGTTCAAGCCTTGAACATTTGCAACCGTGAGCGGAGCCATTGCCCACTTTGAATATGATGTACCAATTTTTTTTCTACGCCAGATTTCAAATCCACCTTCGTTCGATGATGCATCTGTCCAATTCAATGTTGCCGTTGTTTCAGAAATATTACTTCCTGTAAAACTTGTTGGGGCAGTAATGTTGATAGGTGCCTGATCATTAAAGAAAACATTTATTGGATCGGACGCAGGACTTGGACAATTATTAAATGCGGCAGTGACTAGCGTATACGTGCCGTTGCCTGCACAGACTCCGGTTGAACAATCGCCTGCTGAAAATTTTGCGAAGCGAACAGT
This sequence comes from uncultured Chryseosolibacter sp., assembly GCA_967728665.1. Lineage (GTDB taxonomy): Bacteria > Bacteroidota > Bacteroidia > Cytophagales > Cyclobacteriaceae > Chryseosolibacter. The sequence continues at coordinate 1,561 of CBQWHS010000708.1, forward strand.
ATCGTCTGCTGTACCTGAAAGATCTACTAAAATTCCATTTTTATACCAATAGTAGTGATCGGCTTTATCGACAGAACTTAAATGAGCATAGTTGTAGTAATTGAGATCTTTTAGCACGACTGTTCCTGCCTGAGCAATTTTTGCTTTTGCTGGACTTGATATTGTAACCGTTACCGGATCCGACCAACCATTCCAATCACTTGCTGATGGGGTTCTTGACTTTCGGCTAAATCGCGCACGATACGTTCCAGTGGATGTTGCTATATAGTTAGCAGTGTTTGCTCCCGAAATAGTTACACCGTTGAGTTCCCATTCGTAGGCCAAAAATCCTTCCGCTAAATTCATCTTGACACCTTCGCCGGTTGTTGTGCACAGAGTAGGGTTGTCGGCAAATACATGGATCGTTGATTTATTTTTACTTCTTAACCATAAGAAAAAATCCGGCTCTCTGTAGGCTGGGTTCCATGTGGCGTGGCCAATGTTATCATACTTTGTGTAACGAACTGACAAGCCAGCCTCTTTGAATTTTTTGATATATCCTTCTGTTTTTGACGGGGTAGGAGAGGCATCAACAGCTCCCTGGAAAATCCACAATGGGAGACTTGAGATCTTTGGAAGCATTCCCTGGCTGATTACTCCACTGTCGCTTATTGCTGACATTGGAGCCGCGCATGCAAACAACCATGGCGCGCGTTTGATGATGTCATAAACAGCAGCCCCACCGTTGGAGAGGCCGTGAATATAAATTCTGTTCGGATCGATTTTGTATTTCTTCATCATTAATCTTACCAGGCGAATTACGTCCTGTGCAGATCCACCGTCCCATCCATTTAGATTTTGCGGAAACAATACGAAGCCTGAAAAAGCGCGCGCTGCCAATGTTGGATCATTGGGTAATTTTGCTCCGGCGAGATTGCGCGCATCGAGATGTGGCTTTCCACCATGTAAAAGACTGTGATCGTTGTTCAGCAATTGCAGCGTTGAAGTAGTGGGTGCTGGTGGATAGTTTGTACTTGGCTTCCAGGTTTTGTCCGCCCAATAACAATCTGAATTCCAGCAATTGCCTCGTTCTCCTAAGCCATGAATCATGATGATCATAGGATAGCCTTCGCTGTAAGATGGATTGTAATTCACCGGTGTCAGAAACCGGTAATTCATAACAAAGTAATCGTAACTTCCGTTTTTCTCTCGAAGGTTGCCCTGCGTATATGGACTCGAATCCCATCCGTTGGTCATGTCAACATAGGTGTTTGTTTTTACTCCCGGAGAACTTTCGCGGAAGCTAAAGGTTTCACCTTCCTTCAAATAGTAATAACGCGTAGCGGATTTGGCAAGACGAATGT
>CBQWHS010000709.1:0-2888 GCA_967728665.1 uncultured Chryseosolibacter sp.
AGGATTACCAAATTTTAATACGCTCCTCTGGCTTTTTGTAAAGCTTGTCGCCAGGTTTTATATCGAAGGCATTGTAGAACGCATCCATATTTACCGGAGCGCCAATAGCCCTATAGTTGCCTGGTGAATGCGGATCTGTTACAATCAACTGGGCCTCTGTTTCTGGGCGTGTGTTGCCTCTCCATACTTGAGCCCACGATAAGAAGAAACGTTGATCGGGTGTGAAGCCATCAATCTTCTTATTCGATTTGCCTTGTGGTGTCATCTTAAACGCCTCGTATGCAGCATTCAATCCGCCAAGGTCACCAATGTTTTCACCCAGCGTAAGTTTTCCATTCACGTGCAGGGAATCGAGAACTGTGTACGCGTCATACTGCTCTTGCAATAATTTAGCTTTCGCTTTGAATCGATTCAGATCGCCTTTTGTCCACCAGTTACGCAGCGTGCCATCTTTGTCGTATTGACTTCCGGAATCATCGAAGCCATGAGATATTTCATGACCGATCACAGCACCAATTCCACCGTAGTTCACAGCGTCGTCCGCGTCAGGATGGAAGAAAGGAAATTGCAGAATGCCACTTGGAAACACAATCTCATTCATCACCGGATTATAATACGCATTCACGGTTGGTGGTGTCATGCCCCAGCGTGTCTTGTCCACTGGCTTGCCAAGTTGACTCACCATGTCGTTGAAGTTCCATGCGCCAGCACTTCGCAAATTGCTGAAGAACGACTCCCTTGAAAGAGTCATGCCGTCATACGTTCTCCATTTATCCGGATACGCAATTTTGGGTGTGAACGCTTTGAGTTTATCAAGTGCTTTTTGTTTTGTAGTATCACTCATCCAGTCAAGATTTTTGATACGGATCTCATAGGCCTTAACAAGATTTTTAATCATCTCTTGCATGCGCGCTTTTGCTTCCGGCTTGAAGTATCGTTCTACATACAACTGTCCCAGCAATTCTCCGACCGTGTTATCGGTTAACGAAGACATGCGCTGCCACCGTGGTGTCATCACTTGTTGACCATTTAATACTTGAGTGTATTCAAAATTTGCTTTCACAAACGGATTGCTTAAATAAGGTGCCGCGGCTTTCAGAATGTTCCATTGCAAATATGTTTGGATGTCCGCTACCGGTGTCTGCTTAAGTAGACTATCGGCAGTCGCAAAAAACTTAGAAGAACTTACCAGGATCGTATCGCGGCCATTGACCTTGAGTTTAGGCAAAAATTTATTCCAATCGATTGACGGTGTTATTTTGTTCAGGTCATTGATCGCAAACTTGTTGTATGTCTTATAGGGATCACGCATTTCAACGCGACTCATTTGAGCTGCGGCAAGCTTCTTCTCTAACAGGAATATTTTTTCGGCATTCGCCTTTGCAGGTTCTTCGGCGATACCTGAAAGACTAAATAACGTAATGATGTATTTCTTGTAAGCAGTTTGAATTTTTTGGCTTCGGGCATCATTCTTTAAATAATAGTCGCGATCTGGCAATGAAGTTCCGCCCTGAAAAAGTTGAGGAACCATGACTTGCGGATTCTTCCGATCCTGGCCAACAAAAAATCCAAAGAGTGGATTACCGATCCCATTCGTGCGTTGGTATGCAATTTCATTAAGTGCGTCATCGGTCGACTTCACTAGCTTGACGCGTTCAAGGTCTGCCAGAATAGGAGTGGCGCCCGCTTTTTCAATAGCCAATGAATCCATAGCAGCCGCATAAAAATCTCCCACGCGTTTTTTCACGGAACCGCTTTGGGCTTTCGTGTCAGTGGAAACTTCTGTAAGAATTATTTTCAATGCCTGGCTGTTAAATTCACGGAGAACGTTGAAACTTCCCCAACGCGTTTCTTTCGCAGGAATAGAATTTTCAGACAACCACCTGCCATTCGCATATAAGTAAAAGTCTTCACCGGGCTTTTTAGTGAAGTCCATATACGCAGGGTTAATGAAAGTGTTGTTCTTTAGTCGCTCCTGGCCAGTGGCAGAAAAAGATAAAAGTGTTAGCAGCAGTAGACCTGGGAAACAAATTTTTCGTACATAGTCGTGCATAAACTTTAATGAGTTTAAATTCAAAGGGTTGAAATATACAAAATCGACAGCCAGAGAATGATAACTAAGATGCAGGCGGTAGCTAACAGTGTTTGATAATATTAGATAGATAAATGGAGCCGACTTATTTTGTACAAAAAGGATCGATCGTAAGAACCATTTGGGGGAGGCGCGACACAATTCTATTTATTTTCGCCGGGGCGGCTGCCGAGTTTGCATTGAACAAAGCAGTGGACTGGCTATATTTTACAGGCAGGCTTCCGGCTGATCCTCTTAAAAGATTGTTTTCCACGGTCACGTATGCCAAGAGAATCGTTTTCTCTGAGAATTCGAAAGCGCTCACTACGATTGATCAAATTTATTCGATACACAAAGGCATTGAACATGATCGGAAGAGTTCAATTCCATCCAGGGCTTATCTCGATGTTCTGTACATGCTCATTCATTATTCCATTACTTCATTTGAATTACTGGAGCGCAAACTTACGGTTGAGGAAAAAGAGGAAGTGTATGATGTTTTTCTGCGGTTGGGTGATCGAATGAAATTAGAAGGTCTTCCGCGAAATTATTCAGGATGGCTAACAAGTCGGGAGCAACACATGGCTGAAGATTTGGAGCGCAGCCATTTCACAATCGATCTTTTCAAACAATATAAAAAACATCTTGGCAGCTGGCGATATTGGTTGTTGATTGAATCACAAAAGCTTGTGGTTCCACCATTTGTGTCACGATTGCTGAAGATCTCCCGGATTTCATTATTTGCGCCATTCGTTCCCGCTTACAAATTCAGCAGACTTCTAAAGCTCGATTGGTTTATCATGTCGCTCATTTTACC
>CBQWHS010000710.1:0-2882 GCA_967728665.1 uncultured Chryseosolibacter sp.
TTGCTTCAAATTCGGGAACCATCCGGCCACGACCGACCCAACCCATATCCCCTCCGTTGCCTACAACACTGGGATCGTCTGAATATTTTTTTGCAAGTGTTGTAAAATCTTCACCGGACATTATCCTGGTGCGAATGTCGAGAAGTTGATTTTTCGCTACTTGCTTTTGGCTTGCACTGCTCTCGGCAATTTTCACAATTTGCGCCACCTCAACAGAGGCGCTGAAATACGGCAAGCTGTCTTTAGGAATCCGGTTGTAGAACCGCTTAACTTCAGAGGGCGTCACTGTTAAACCTTCGGTAATCGTGCCTTCCATTTTGGAGACGATCATCTGTTCACGAACTTGATCACGGAGTTCGGCTCTGATTTGCTCCAGTGGCTTACCATAGATGGCTTCGAGTTCATCGGGGCTTCTGCCTGACTGCGCAAGGATCACATCCATTCTGCGTTGCGTGTTGTTGTCCACTTCGAAATCGAGAACCTCAACAGAGTCGATCTCTGCTTTCGCCATCATCAGTTTGTTTCGGATGAGCATGGCAAGGTATTGACATTTTACTTCCTGCGATTGCTGCCCACCGTTTGTGAGGTGATCCTGGTAAGCTTTTTCAAGCTCGGATTTCAATACAATGTGATTATCTATTTTAGCAATCACTTCGTCGACTATAAATCCCTTGTCATCTTGCGCTTGGGCAGCTATAGCGAGTATCAAAACGGCCGATGCCAGTATTATTCTATTCACGATTAAAAATTTCAAATTGTTTTGTATCCAGCCCATGCGCGTAAACTTCGTTCTCTAATTTTTTCGCCAATTCCACTTTCCGCTTGTTCAAAATAATGTTTGTAATCTCATCTGTAACGAATTCCGGCGGAGAAACATTGTCAGAGATCCTGTACTCATCTACTTTCAAGTAGTAAAGATAGTTGTCGTCATCGGTTTCGTAATACGGATTTGTCTTTAAAAACTGGACCTTGTTGGGTATCTCTGCCAAGGGCGAATTTCTAACCAATTCATCAAAAACCATCCACGATGAATCAGAAATGTGATAAGCGACCGAAAAACTTAGACAAAATGCCTTCAATTCAGCTTTTGCATTGTCATTGTTCGCATAAATCCATTCTTTAATCTTCTTAATGTTCGGAGCGTTTTTCGGCACTTTGACATAGGTAGCGCGAACGATGTTTTGCTTTAAAATGAAATTATCAATGTTGCTCTTGTAATATGCGTCTATCTCCGACGGCTGCACGGCTGTGTCAAGGTGTTGTTTAATGTAAGAGCTTTGGAATTCGTAAGCGATAATACTGTATCGGTAGTCGAGGATCTTTCGCTCAAGTTCCGCTTCGTTAATATTTATTTTTTTAGACGCCTCCTGTATTAGCAGTTGCTTTCTTATCCAGCTGTCGATATAGGCCTCAACGCGGCCGAGGCTATCCTCACGGGTGAGATTCCGCGGAACTATGCCACCAAGTTCATCCAGGTATAAAAATGCATTGTTCACGCGCGCCACAGGTTTGCGGGAGTCATCTTTCCCCTCAGAGCGCATCTTTATAAAATCACAACCAGATGCGAGAAGAATAACAATGAATGGAACAATGTATCGCATGTTACGCCGACTCGAGTTTTTTAAGAATATTTTGTTTCGTCTTCTTATTCACTTTTACAGGATATTTCTTTTTTAATTTTTGAAGCCAAGTTGTTTCAAGATAATTCTGATAATCCGAGATCACTGCTGGCCGCGCTTCGTTAAATGTCTTTATTCCAGGAGGCAAAATCGATTTAATCCAAACCAGGTATTGCGTTCCATTATTTTCTGAAAGATAAACACCCGGCGACCAATTGATATTGGTTAAAATGTGACGATCGGCCTTTTCAAAAGTACCAGACTCCTGCCTGATTTTTTGAGAAGTTACGAAGTTTTGTATTTTAATCGAATCCCCTTTTTCGATAAGCGATTTCAGTTCTTGAATGTTTGTTGCCGATTGAGTGGTAAATATTTTTCCCTTCATTCGCTCTTTCGCCTGGTAACTCGCCATGTGCGATTTATAGTAATTGCGTTGGCCAACGGAGTCTTCGCTGGCTTTGTTCCAGACTTCTTTTTCCATGATCTCGAAAAGCAAAATGCCTTCATAATATTCTTTGAGCAACCATTCGTAATCAGGATTTAGTTTTTTGATTTTGTCTTCAAACTGCAGCCCAAGCGTTTCCGTTATGAAGCTTTCATAATATTCGTTCATGTATTTTGAAGGCTCAATGGATTTTGCGCGTTGGTTGCGTTTTACGTAGGAAAGGAAATCGCCCAGCGAATAGGTCTTACCTTGAACCGTGAACAGCGTCATACCGGGATCAAAAGTTCCGGCCTTCGGCTTCCATTTGCCTTGTGAAAGTGTCGTGTCTACCAGCGACTGTATCATTTTTTTTGAAGACGGATTTTCCTGGAAATTAAATTCACGTTTCATCTTTTCCTGAATTGCTTGCCGCGAAATTTCCGAACGTTCATTTCTGCTGACTTGATTTTTTAGTGATGAAGCCAATTCTTCAAATGAAGGAACAGGGATTTTGTTTTCAAGCTTCACGATGTGCCATCCGAACCGCGTTTGAAACGGATCTGAGTAATCGCCAGGCTTTTTCAGAGAATAGGCTACTTGCTCAAACTCCGGAACTGCGGCCATGGCTCCTACACCGAAAGTTCTCAGCCGACCACCATTATCTTTTGAAGATGGATCTTGGGAAAACTCTTTACACAACTCATCCCACGATCTGCCTTTTTGCAATTGGTCATAGACATCAAAGATCTGGTTCTTGGCTTTTACGTCATCAAAACCTTCGCCACTGCGAATCATGATGTGTGACACCTCAACCTCTCCACGCGCTGGTTGTCTCGCAA
>CBQWHS010000711.1:0-2876 GCA_967728665.1 uncultured Chryseosolibacter sp.
GGTAACGCTTTCATTCTGCAAGGCGTTAACGGATATCTTTCCTCCTTCATTGCAAAATTTGATCGCGTTGGAAATCAAATTTCTCAACACAAGCTTAATAACGTTTGCATCGGCCAACACAAACAGCTCCTCGGTAATTTGATTAACGAGTTGAAGTCTTTTGTGTTGGGATTGGAATGAAAACAGCAAGAGACTTTCATCGACAATAGGCTTCAATGCCACGAGCTGTTTTTCGATTTTTATTTCGTGATTTTGACTTGATGACCAATGTAAAATATTTTCGACCATCAGGTAAGTACTTTGCACCTGGTCCTCCAGTTGTTTTGTCAGCGGTTTGATTTCATGAGGCTCGATGTTGTTTGTGTTGAGTAAGCCCAAAATACTTTTGATAGAATTCAAAGGACTTTTGACATCGTGAGAGATCATGGAAAGCAATGTATTTTTCAACTGATTGGATTCGATCAATTCCTGAGTTTTTTCATTTACTGCTTTTTCCAATCCAACATTCACCAACTCCGAGAAGTAATAAGCTTGTGCATTTCTTTTGGCGAGAATATACGTCTGGGAGAGAAGGAAAATCAAGAGTCCAAATTCCAGCAGCGACCCGATTGAAAGATCGATGATTCCGGAGTTGGAAAAAATCTCAATGAGAACGGGTGGGAGAGAGGCTGCCATCCCGACAAGGGTAATTTTTGCTTCGGGCCGGCGATTACGAAAAGCCCGATACAAGACGTAAATCGCAACAGCGAATTCAATGATGAAAATGACATGGCTGTAATCAAGGAGTCCAAAATAAAACTCCATAGGTGTGATCAGCGTAAGAAAACCGAATACGATCCCGAAGGATATGAAGAAGACAATTATTTTGGAAGGGAATTCGGATGGAAACAACGATCTCACGTAAAGTGGAAAAATTGCCATCATGATGTAAACGCAAAAGAATTCGATTCCCTTAAAAAATCCGATCTCCATGTCAATGATATAATGAAGCGGAATATCATTGCGCGATAATGTTAGCGTTCGTAAAAGGATACAGAGGCAGATAGCACAGAGGAACAAATATTCAGTTCGTTTAGGATAGAGAAGGAAAAGGATAACATGGTGGATAACCAGTGTCATCAAACTTCCGGCAAAAAAAATAGCTACCCCTTTTTCAATCATATGTTGTTAACACTCATTCTCCATTGGGGAGTGTGACCCTGAAAGTTGTTCCCTTCCATCGAACTGATTCAACCGTGATAGTGCCGTGAAGCTTTTCTACCATTGATTTCACGATGTACAATCCAAGGCCGGAGCTACCCCGTTCAGCCTTGTAAAACATCGAGAATATATTTTGAATACATGCGCTGTCAATGCCAATGCCGTTGTCCTGAACATCCAGAATTAGCTGATGTGCTTCGCGGATCGCGGTGATTCTAATCATGCGATTTTCGTTATGTGGGTCTTGAAAACGAAACGCATTCGAAATCAGGTTTTTCAAAATTATATGAAGTCGTGAAGGGTCTGTGTAAAACGGATTGTTTCCTGCAATATTGGTGGACACACTCACATTTTTATATTCATGCCCAAAATCCCGGACAATGATGTTAATCTCTTTCTCCAGATCAATCTCTTCACAGCAAGGATCAGTGTTGTTAAAAGTGATGTTAACGAGACTTTTCAACAAGTTGTCGAGATGCTTAATCTGGTGTTGGATCATTCCGTTGTACTCGCGAACTGTTTGAGCGGGATTGTCAAGTTCGATCAGGTGTGTTAATCCTAATATTGTTGTTAAAGGTGACCTTAGATCATGAGAGGAATGATAAATAAACTTGTCGATCTCCTGGTTTAATCTTTGAAGTTCAGAAAATTGTTTTTTCTTTTCTGTAATATCAACAAGAATCCCCTCGGCAAATCCATGTTCGGAGAAATATCGACAGCTTACAGACAACCATTTCTGGTTACGTGTTTGAACTTCAAAATTTTCGACACCACCTTCAATCAAAAGCTTTTGATGAAAAGCTTCGAACGCCTTTGCATCGTTGAAAATGGATTCAAATGTCAACTCATCATTTTCAGCTTTGTTCAAAAGCGTTGCAGCCTTTTCGTTGAGCAACACGATTTTGAAATTGCCAATGCTGAATTTGAAAATGCCGATGAATGTGTTATTAAAAAGATTGAGATATTCATCGCGCACTTTTTTAACACGGAAATTGTACAGCGCATTGTGCGTGGTGTCTTTGATCACCATTCTGAATCCTGTAATACCATGCTGCTCATCGCGTAACGCACTTATTCTGACTTTAGCCCAGAACGATGCGCCATTTTTTTTCACGCGCCATCCTGAGTAAATAACTTTTCCGGATTCACGAACGCCGAGTATGTCTTCTTGTGGCCGGTCCAAAACACGTTCCTCAGTGGAATAGAAAAGGGAAAAATGTTTGCCGATGATCTCCCATTCTTCGTAACCGGTAATGTTCACTGCCTCAAGGTTACTGCTGATGATAAGGCCGTCAAGATTGAGAATGTACTCCTCATAGCCACGAAGAATGTTACACAGCGATGCGTATCGGTCCTGAATAGAGGTGGACAGGTCCTGGCTTTCGAGAAATGTCTGTTCCTCTTCATCCTCATTGAGGAAGCTAAAAAGATCGTCTGATTGGTTCTGCACAATATCCGCTTTATACGGCAAAGAAAGTTGAATGATGAGAGAACGGGTGATAAAGCCGGTTACAAAAGGTTAACAGGTCGGGTTACATACGGTTAACGGTTTATAATAAATAGCTGATTTACAGGGTCAAACGGGAGTGCTGGATGAAGCTAAGCGAAAAGTAACAATTATTGGGACAGGTAGACTAGTCGCGCACATTCAGGTATGTGACGAGGTTTTCTTCTGA
>CBQWHS010000712.1:0-2874 GCA_967728665.1 uncultured Chryseosolibacter sp.
CACAACTGGATCCGTCAATAAAAACCCTCACAGGTTTGCCAAACTTCCCATCGTTTACCTCGGGTCACTCAACTTTTTCAAACGCAGCAGCAACAGTGCTCTCGTATTTATTTCCACAAGGTGCTGCAGACTTTGATGCAATGGCAACAGAAGCATCGTTGTCGCGATTATATGGAGCAATTCATTATCGATCTGATATTGAAATGGGAAGCAAACATGGAAAGACAATCGGAAACTACACCGTTAACTATGCAATAACGGACGGAGGAAACTGAGTTTTGATATTTGATTTGGGTATCCGGATGAGACTGAAAGCTCGTCCGGATTTTTTATTTCTCACGCCAAGTCTCAGAAGGCGTTTTGTGTGATCATGTTTTTCATCACATCAAAAGTGCGTTGTTTTAAATCACTAACTTCTTTGACGGTTAAACCTTCTGTTGACATTTCTGTTCCGACAAATATTTTGATAAGGCCTGGTTTCAGATTAATTGTTCCGGGGGGCATTAATCTTCCTGCGCCCACCACAACCATCGGGAGTATCGGTTGTTGGGTGTCAACGGCAATTCGAAATGCTCCATCGTGAAAAGGTTGGAGAATTTCTTTGGTGCGATTTTGTGTCCCTTCAACAAAAATTAAAATACTGATGCCTTGTTTCAAAATCCATTTTAATTTGTCTATACTCTTTTTGCGGCTTTCGGGACTAGTCCTATCAACAATAATGGTAGCTGCTTGCGCGATCCATCCGAAGATTGGAATTTTTTTCAACTCTTTTTTTGCCAGCGGGCGAAATTGGCCCGGTATGATCATTCGTATTCCCGGAAGATCCAGAAACGAAGTGTGATTGCTAACATAGATATATGACTTTCCTTTCTTGAAATTTTCTGTTCCGTAAAATTTGTATCGGATGAAAGTAAGTTTGCTGAATATCCAGCTCCAGATATAAAGAAAGAAATATCCGATTCTTCCAAGCCGGAGTCCAAAGAAGAAAGGCAGAACCAATCCCGGTAAAAAAAGAATCATAAAAAATGTGAAGACAAAAAATACCCAGATCTTATACAGGGTGTTGGAGATGAATATGAACAGTTTCAAGACAAAGAAATTGTTATTCAATAACTTTTGGGACGCGGAAATAGTCGTTGTCTTTCTTTGGCGCATTCAGCAACGCCCTGTCATGAGGAAGATGTTCCTTTACCTCATCCTCTCTTAAATTATTGACTTCATAAGTCATCGTTGTGAGCGGCTCAACTCCTTCGGTATCAACCTCGTTTAATTTATCCACCCAATTAACAATCTCGGTCATGTCCTTCATCATTTTCTCTGCATCCTTTTCATCAAACTCAAGGCGAGCGAGATGGGCAATCTTATTAAGTTGTTCGCGATCTATTTTCATGAAGGTTTGACTCTAATTCCTTTTCGATGATATTCTTGACGTAATCTTTGTAGGCAGCGATATTATCAAGTGAGAATTTTTCGGGATTGATTGGTTCGTGAAAAATCACTTTCAAAGGCCGCCACCGTAACAAAAATTCATTCGGAGGTAAAATTATCCAATTAAATGGTATCGTGACAGGCACTATTGGAATTTGTTTCTCGATGCTTGCGCGGAAGGCTCCATCTTTAAATGAACTCATGACTGGATCTTTTTCCGTAACAATTCCGCCTTCTGGAAAAATTACCAGGCTTTTCCCTTCATCCAATGCATCAAGCGTTTTGAGCATCGTGGAATACCGGCTTTTTAATTTACTCCGGTCAACAGTAATATGAAGTTTCCGATACATAAAACCGAATAGCGGAATATCCACCATATCATTTTTGCCTACAAAAATGGTGTTGTGTTTGTTGAGTCCCATAGCGGCAATGTCGAGGTATGAAAAGTGGTTGGGACAAAAAATGTATCGCTCTGATGGATTAAGTTTTGTTTTGTACCGAATGTGAAAAGGAATTCCGATCAGCGTGAAAAGTGATCGTGCCCACCATCGGTTAAACACACCGGTCAACGCAAAACGTTTTGGGAATAAAATCGGAATAAGAAAGAGAAAGAAGAAAAAGGCGAAAAGCAGTGAGAAGACAATTACGCCGTAGGTCGTGTAAAATATGCGTAATAGTTTGGTCATGCTGGTATGATACTGTCAAGAGAATGATCAGTCAGTTTTTATTTTTAATGATTAGGAATTGGATGATTATTCCAAAACCGAAGGAATGTGTCGTTGTTAATCATGTTAAAAGGCAAATGTTTTCTTATGAATGCCTTTCGAACGCCTCCCTAGCTCAAATGGGAAAATCAACATCCCTTGATCGGATATTGTTATTTGAGCACCAGCCGGCATCTTTCATTTTTTAAAATTACATCGGCGTGCTCCACCTCGATTTGAGATTTTGCATCATCCATTTTTTCTTTGACCGCCTGTTTTATTTCTTTCATTCGCATGCACTCGATAAACCGCTTGACTTCCTCTTTGTTTTCCAATATTAATTCGGGAACGATAGCTGGTTTATCATCGTCACCTTTCGCCACCATGGTGAAGTATGATGAATTCGTATGCTTGAGTGTTCCTAATTTTACGTTTTGAGCTTCAACCCGAATACCGACAATCATGGAAGTCTTACCAACATAATTAACCGAGGCGTGTAGTGAAACGAGTTCACCAACCTCCACAGGCTGAAGGAATTCAACCTTATCCACGGAAACGGTTACACAATAAGTTTCGGCATGTTTGGCAGCAGCGACATATGCCACTTTATCCATCAACGATAGCAAAATTCCACCGTGAATTTTCCCTCCAAAATTGGCATAGGAAGGAATCATCAGTTCGGTGATCGTGGTTTGAGAGGCCTTTACGGTTCTAGCATCAACAGGCATGGGCTGAGGTTTGG
>CBQWHS010000713.1:0-2869 GCA_967728665.1 uncultured Chryseosolibacter sp.
CAATATCAACAATTGCGTTTCCGATACCGTAGACGTTGTACTTTTTGGACATGGAGCAGAGTTAAAATTTGTGCAAGGATAGGAAAAAGTTTAGAGCCTATGATCGAAAGGCCAAAGTAAATTCTGGATAGAACGTCGGTTGCACTGAAATCATAAACTTAAATTAATTGAACGATTATTTTTTCGCGCGTTTGATGCCCAACCCAAGTTTGGAAGCACGATTGGGATAATCTGTAATCAGGCCATCCACGCCCATTGCTCTTACCTTCTTAATGTCTTCTTCTTCGTTTACTGTCCACGGAATCACTCGAATTTTTTGCTTGTGCAATTGATTCACTTCTTCTTTCGATATCGTGTTAAAATCAGGGCTGTAAACCGAGGGAACAAAGCCAAGCTTTGAAAGATTGTGTTCAATGCTACTCTTGTTTTCTACAAGTGCTGCGAGCCGAATTTCGGGATGCTTCTCATGCCAATATTTCAAAACACGAAAATCAAACGATTGGATAACTACTCGTTCCAAAGGCAAATATTGGTCGAGAAGATTATACACCAACTCAGAAAATTCCTCGGGTCCAGGGTGAAATTTTTTATCGCCTTCCGGTGAAGATTTTATTTCAATGTTATAATCGACTTCATAAAGTGAATAATTCTTGATATGATTCTCTGCTGCCACGATCACATCGGACAACAGCGGTTTGGATGTTTTGAATTTCTCTTGTTCCGGAAATTTCGAATTGCCTTTTGAACCACAGTCGAAACCTTTCACAGTTTCATAGTTCATCTGATAAATATTGAACTTCTTTTCGTCTTTTTTTGTGATGACGGTTCCATCTTCATTCAAACAAATATCAGCTGACATCCATGGCTCGTGCGATACAATGATTTGCTTATCTTTTGTTACTGCCACATCCATTTCAATAGTGGTGACACCGGAGTCTAACGCGACAAGAAACGCGGGGATAGTATTCTCTGGTTTTAATCCTCTTGCTCCACGATGACCCTGAAGATCAAATTTTGGAATATAGAGCGGCTTTGGTTGAGAGTTTGGTTGGCTTTGCACAGATATCAAAACTATAAAAACAAAAAAGGCAATAGGACAAGCTTTCATAATGCGAAGATAGTTCTCGCTTACAACCTGTCCTACAGCCTTCCCCTTTTTCCAAACGAATCCTCGTTGCTTAACTGCCGAGAATTCTTTTTGCTCATCGCATGATTCGCATCATACCTCCACCGCCCCTTCGCATTCCCATTGGGTTCAGTTGCTTATTTAAAGAGTAAGTGAAACTCACCATAAAATATCTTCCAAGTGAATTCGTGGTCTGACGCTCGAGATAATTGATGTTTGCAGTCTGTGTTATTCCTAAGGCTCTATCCAGCAAATTGTTTACAGCGAATTTTATTTCACCCGTCTTATTCTTCATCACAAATCTTGAAACAGCCAGGTTCAAAAGCGGAATTGTCCTGCTGAAGTTTGAGCTCGCACTTTCATATTGCAGATAGTCAAAGTTTGAACTAAGCTGATAATTTTTTAAGAACGTTAAATTTCCTTCTGCTGTATACGTGTTGTTTACAAAAATCTGGTCGGCCTGGCTAAACTGGTAGTCGGTCAGTTGACGCTCGAGCCTTGTGCTCAAACTTAAGTTAAAGATCTCTTTGTATTGATAATTGTATCGGAATGTTCCGCCCGCCGTTTTATTATCGATTGCACTTTGAATATCGTTGAGGACATTGAGCGAACGCTGGTTTCGAATGTTCCCACCGATGCTGAACCGGCTTTTGATTTTGTTTATCGGAAAACTTACAACCGCATTTCCACTGCTGTTCAAGTTGTTCGCCACATTTACGGGCATTGTTGTGCTGACAAATTCCTGACTCACACTTCGAGCATTCGTTATTGCGTTGGTCATGTAATCGAAATTCACAAACGCAAAAAAGCTTAGAAAATTAGTCGGATTGAAACTGTTGAAGTTGATTCGATAGGATTGTGAATATGCAGGACGCAGTGCAGGGTTTCCGACATAAATATTTAAGGGATCACTATTGTCCACTACTGGCTGAAGTTGCTGAATGGTCGGCTGCTGAACACTGGTTTCATATTCAACACTTAAGTGCCGAACCGAAGAAAAATCATAGTTAAACCGGACTGCTGGAAGCCAATTGTCATACTTACGATCAATGGAGACATTTGTGAGTTTCAAATCGCCATGCAACTGAGTGCTCTGTAGGCTTCCGCCGACAACTAAATTGTATTTGCTGCGATTAAGTCTGAAGTTCAGGCCTCCGCGTTGATATTGATAATCGCTCTTGTACTCGTTGCTCAATTGCTGATTCATAATCGGCTCACCACTATTTACATCGAACACAAGTTTGCTAACATCATTGAGGTCCTGCCGGAAAGTATAGTTTGCTTCCAGGTATTTTCTTTTGCCTAGGGGTTCCGTATAAGAGACTGTTCCGCTATACGAAGTATTATTGGTCGATTGAGTATTTGTCTGTTTGATGAAATTCTGCACAACCTGATCGCGATAAAAAGTATTTATCGCATCCAAAAATCCTTCACGATCTGTTTCACTTTCAGTGAGCTGAATGTTTGTGGAGAAAGTCCTTCCTTTCTTATTGAACTTATGTCGCCACAGCAGCGAAGAGTTCAAGGATGTTGTTGTACCGCTTGAGATTGATAAGCGATTGCTCTCATTTTGTATTTGACCATCCGGCGTATAATTCTCACTTGTACTTCGGATATCAGAATCAGTTTGATTGTAAGTTCCATTACCTGTTAATTTCAAAGAATTCATCGAGTCGATTTTCTGGTCGAGTGTGAAATTGAGTCTGTGGTTTTGATTGTTGTTACGTTGTTTTCTCTCCTGGT
>CBQWHS010000714.1:0-2864 GCA_967728665.1 uncultured Chryseosolibacter sp.
TCAACATGATCTAATACAGCAAGAATCATTATCCATTTTTTTGAATCTTCATGCCAGAAAACTTTTGGGTCGCGAAAATCTTTTATTCCTGGATTTTTCACGATGGGATTATTCTGATACTTTGTCCAGGTGCGGCCGTTGTCTGTGCTGTAGGCCATGCCTTGCGTTTGGTAGTCAGTACGGCCTGCTTTTTCCCATTCCATTTTGTGATAGGTAAAAATTGCCACCAACGCAGGTTTTTCTAATGTGCCGAAACCGGAAGAATTGTTTTTATCAACCACAGCGCTGCCGGAGAAAATCATTCCCAGGCTGTCAGGAAATAAAGCAATAGGGAGATGCTCCCAACGAACAAGATCTTTCGAAACGGCGTGTCCCCAATGCATCGGTCCCCACACATCTCCTTCAGGATAATGTTGATAGAACAGATGATACTCGCCATTGAGAAATACCATTCCGTTGGGGTCGTTCATCCATTTCGCTTTGGGTGTAAAATGGAATTGGGGCCGGTGAGGTTCATTGTAGAGTTCTTCGCTCTTTTGTTCAATCTTATCTATACCCTTGCAGCTTAGCAAGAATAGTAGGGAAACAAGAATATTTTTTTTCATTCAAGGCGTGTTGTTGTACTTAAGGTAATAAAACGAAACGCAAATGTAGGGTTCTATGTTGAATTTTGTGGCGACATCTGACGCTTTCACTAACGGGAACAAAAATGTGGTACCTAAGAATCCGAAAGTCAATCATCCCGGAAATGAATGAAAATGCGTGAGCCCACCGACTAATATGTCCAAGCAAATTGTTGAGTCAAGCGTCTGAATGTTTCGACTTATTCAATTGATTTGTCAACCCTTATCCTATATACATTTTGCATTAAACGGAATTTATTTTTGATTTCGTTAGATTAGCATCATGAAAAGTTACAACACACTGTCAGAGGCTATCAATGATTTGCGGAAGCGTGGTTACACTGAAGATTTCAACTTGGAGCCACATTGCTTAGTTTGCTCGTCGAGCCAAGTGCAATACCAACCTGAGAATTTTTCTGTGGATGAGTATCATCGATTTGAAGGAATGTCAAATCCGGATGATAACAGTATTGTTTTTGCCATCTCATCAAAGGACGGAGTCAAAGGTGTTTTGGTAGATGCGTATGGTGTCTATTCGGAAAATTTGAATGAAGGAATGATTCGCAAGCTCGCAGTCTCTCACAACTGACGATGCAAATTTATTTGACAGTCGCTTTATCAATCCGTTTGGGAGTGTCTTTTCCTTCCACAATGGACTTTGAACTCAACGCTATTGCGCGAATGGTAGAAGTCACATTGGAAATATCCAACGATTCAAATTCATCATTGACAGTGTGATACAATTCATCAGAATCGATTTGGTCGGTAGAGATGGTATGTGCCGGAACTCCGAGTTTTGCTAGTGTTGCGTTGTCAGAGCGATAGAATAAATTTTGCTCTGGATACGGATCAGGTTTGAAAGAGAATTTAGTTCCGCTCAGATTTTTTTCGAGGATCGTCCCAAAGTCAGAGCGTTCATATCCGGTGATGAATGCCGAGTTTTGTCCCCACTTCGAAGCTTTTCCAATCATTTCAATATTAAACATGGCGACCACTTTCTCTGGATCAAGTTGCTCCGAGAAATATTGCGAACCAAAGCCGCCTACTTCTTCCGCGGTAAACGCGACAAAAATTAACGTGCGCTGATTGTTTTTAACCTTCTTGAAATAGCGCGCCAATTCAATCACAGCGGTCGTTCCGGACGCGTCATCATCAGCACCATTCGCAATTGAATCACCACCTATTGCTGGGCGAATTCCCAAATGGTCATAATGACCGGAGAATACAACGAATTCACTCGGCTTGGTTTTGCCGGGGATAATGCCAACAACATTTGCAAGCTTCAACTGTTGAAGCTTTTGTGTAGCCTTGATGGAAAAAGTGTTCACCGGAGAATGGTGTAGCACAAGTACTTTGGTGAATTTTCGATTATTCAAAAAACGCTCACTCAAAAACCCCTGGGCTTCCTTAAATTGTTTTGTAAAACGTGAATCGATTATAAGAAGAGCTGAGGTTGTATCGCGCAGAAATGGAAAGAGTTTGGATTGAAATAGCTCATCAAGATTTGACGCTGAAGAATCGTACCATAAATATTTCACGCGAAACCCCGTTGAGATATCGATCGTCTTTTTTTCAGAAACAACAATTGATTTTCCGGCAGGAATTGTTTTTCCGTCAAATGTGATCTGTACCTCGGAATACATAACTCTTTCCTTTATGAATTCCTGTCGGAAAGAAGAGAGACCTTGTAGTTTAGTTAATCCGATTTGTTTGAATTCTGATTCAATGAACGCCGTAGCCTTTTCCATCTTGGCTGGATCAAGTGCTGGGCGTCCCATCATGTTGTCGGCTGATAAACTTTTTAAAACACGGGAGACATTTTTCTCCTGAATCAATTTATCAACATTTTGTGCGAAGGAGGAAAAAACGGAGAGTACGAGCGCTGTCAGAACAGTACGTTTCATAGGTAAGAGTTACAGCGCGAAAGTATCTAATTTTTCGGAAAGCAAGAAAATTAGCCTACGAACCAACTAACTGTTATGCAAGTTTTGCCTTTGTTAATTTCTACTTCACCTTACACTTTGAAGCTGCTTGAGATTTTTCATCTCATCTTTAAGTTCGTTGCACGGCAACCAAAATCCAGATCGAGACTTTAAATCATTTCGATCGTTATGATAGTGATCGCGCAATGCCAACTTCGAGGCCTCTTAGTTCTGCAAGACCGCGCAATCTTCCAATTGCGGAATATCCAGGATAGGTTGTCTTCTTCAAATCATCCAACATTTGATGACCATGATCCGG
>CBQWHS010000715.1:0-2864 GCA_967728665.1 uncultured Chryseosolibacter sp.
CTGTCCCGATCGCGAAAGCACATAAATTTGCTGCTACTGCAGTGCCTGATCCTGAACTTGAGCCACAAGGATTTCTATCCAGTACATACGGGTTTTTTGTTTGCCCTCCCCTGCTGCTCCATCCACTCGACGATCGTTCAGAGCGGAAGTTGGCCCATTCACTCAAATTGGTTTTTCCGATGATGATCGCGCCAGCCTCACGAAGTTTGGTGACGATAAAGGCGTCTTGTGAAGCAATATTGCCCTGCATAGCAAGAGCACCCGCAGTAGTCATCATTTTATCCGCAGTGTCAATATTATCTTTGAGCATCACCGGAATGCCATGTAACGGACCTCGAACTTTTCCGTTTTTTCGTTCGGTATCCAACACATCGGCAATTGATAAGGCATCCGGGTTGATTTCAATAACGGCGTTCAGGGTCGGTCCCTGCTTATCAATCTGCTCAATGCGCTTGAGGTATAATTCGGTGAGCTTTCTTGCCGTATATTTTCCAGACGCCATTGATTCCTGAAGACGGTCAATGTCAAATTCATCCAATTCAAAACTTAGCGTTGGCTTTGTAATGACATATGATTCTTCACGTGACTTCTCTTTGCAGGAGAAGGCGACAATGGAGGGAATAATAAGTGTTGAAAGTGAAGATCGCTGTAAGAAAACTCTTCGATTCATGGTGAAATTCGGTCACTGAATATACCCAAACCAGGATTAGAATCGAAAGACAATTATGGAAAGAACTGTTACGATGATGCAACGAGAAAAAAAATACTTCAGCCACAATTTAAAATGACTGAAGTATAGAAAGGTTGACCTTTACTTGCTCTTCTTGTCTCTTTTTTCAGCCCGTTTTTCCTTTAAGGTTTTTACTGGCTTCTTTTTGTCTTCTTTGCGTTTGTCTTGTCCTTTTGCCATAGTGTTAGGGATTTGTTGAGCCAATTATAGGAAAAAAAATATAACAGTAAAAGCGATCTATGGTCCGTAGCGCTATTTCAATGAGTATGTCCTTTATCGGAATTTTCTCTCCTTAATAAACTCGATTAAGACTTCATCTGCAATATCCGGTTCTAACGAATTCAGTCCCCGCGGGCTCGAAGTTCGGCCTGCTCTGAAGTCGCTTTGTTTTCCCAAAGTCCTAACCTGGGTATCGGCTTGCGAAAAACGGTTTATCGAGCCATAGTAGAGCTTATCGAAACTCCCCTAAAAGTAGAGGTGCATCTACAGATATTGGAAGACCGAAAATTTCAAAAAGGCCATCGCTTAAACAAATCGATTTTCTTCTGCTGGCATGATTTTTTTATCCATTGATTTCCCGGCCGTTTGCCCTGTTTTGTAGACTTTTTTCAGCATATGGCTGGGAACTTTTGAGAAGTTCAGATTGTGTTATTGAACCCGATTTACCTATACAGATACTAAAACATTTCAATAAACCCGATGAGAAAAAAAACTAGTCCTACGGTTCAATCGAACGGAAAAAAGCCAAGCAGTTCGAACGGATCAATCGGTTCTCATGCCACCGCTACTCTTTCGCGCGACAAAAATCACAAGGGTAAAAAAAAACCGCAGGTGTTGATCGACAGTTTAAATACCCTGACTCATGATCCTCTTAATAGCTTCTTCGATAACCGTGAACTACTTCGCGTTCTCACAGAAGTAAGAGCCGGGAACTTCTCTGCGCGAATGCCATTCGATCAAGTTGGACTGAGTGGAAAAATCTGTGATACGCTCAATGAGATCATTGCTCTCAATGAGAAAATGACAATGGAATTTACAAGAGCCGGTCAAATCATCGGTAAGCAGGGAAAATTAAATCAACGTATCGAAGTTCCACATGCAAGAGGTTCCTGGGGAACCGGCGTTGATTCTATCAACGGATTGATCTCGGATCTTGTGCATCCTACTATTGAAATTGCGCGGGTTATCAGTTCAGTGGCAAAAGGAAATCTCTCACAGGAGATGCCCTTAGAAATTGGAGGTCATACACTTCAGGGAGAATTTGCACAAATCGCGAAAGAGGTTAATGACATGGTGAAACAGTTGAACTTGTTTTCCATGGAAGTAACACGTGTGGCAAGGGAAGTTGGTTCTGAAGGTAAACTGGGAGGACAGGCAAAAGTAAAAGGTGTCGCGGGGGTTTGGAAAGATTTGACGGACTCGGTGAACCAGATGGCGTCTAACCTTACGGGCCAGGTGCGTAACATCGCGGAAGTAACTACTGCGGTTGCTAAAGGTGACTTGTCCAAGAAAATTACCGTGGATGTGAAAGGTGAAATCCTTGAACTCAAGAACACCATCAACACGATGGTGGATCAGTTGAACTCGTTCTCATCAGAAGTAACCCGTGTTGCACTTGAAGTTGGAACTGAAGGAAAACTTGGAGGACAAGCACAGGTGAAAGGTGTTGCCGGAACATGGAAAGATTTGACAGATTCTGTAAACCAAATGGCGTCTAACCTTACCGGCCAGGTGCGTAACATCGCGGAAGTAACAACAGCCGTGGCAAAAGGTGACTTGTCTAAGAAGATCACCGTTGACGTGAAAGGTGAAATTCTTGAATTAAAAAATACAATCAACACCATGGTGGATCAGCTGAATTCCTTCTCAGCTGAAGTAACTCGTGTTGCACGTGAAGTAGGAACTGAAGGAAAGCTTGGCGGACAGGCAACGGTTAAAGGTGTTGCCGGTGTTTGGAAAGACCTTACCGACTCTGTGAACCAGATGGCGTCCAATCTTACTGGCCAGGTAAGAAATATTGCCCAGGTAACAACGGCCCTGGCGAAAGGTGACTTGTCGCGTAAGATCACAGTGGATGTGAAAGGTGAAATTCTTGAATTGAAAGACACCATCAACACCATGGTGGATCAGTTGA
>CBQWHS010000716.1:0-2863 GCA_967728665.1 uncultured Chryseosolibacter sp.
AGCTCAACAGAAATTTTCTTTTTTCCTTTATTGACACCCAAGATGAACGGTCCATTGATCGGAATAAGAACTTCTCTTCCTTGATAGTCTATTGACAATAATTTATTCGGACCTGCTGCGATAACTTCAGTAACTTTTCCAAGCACTCCAACTTCAGTGTCTGTTACTTCAAATCCGATAACCTCATCATCATAAAATTCTCCACGCGCTGATTTTTCGCGCGTTGACTTTGGAAGATAAACGGAAGACTTTGAAATTGACCCGGCAGCTTCCGGAGAATCAACATCATCAAATTTTACAAATGCTTTATCGCCACGAACAGAAATCGATTCTACAAAATGTGGAATGAGCCGATTGCTTTTTTCAAGAAATAAAATTTGAACTTGTTCAAGAGCCGGCGCTTCAGAATCGACGGACATTGTCACACTGCCTTTCAGGCCGTGCGGTTTCAAAATGTATCCAACTTTGTATGAGTCTTTAATGTCCATTGTTATAAATCAAAAATGCCAACGCGCAAGTAACGCATTGGCATTTTGTGAATCTTATTGGAGGATTAACCTTGAGCTTCAGGAGCCTCGGTTGCTTCAGCAGCAGGAGCTTCCGGAGCAGCAGTTGCAGCTTGTTCAGCCACGATTTGCTTCTTACGGATTGCTTCAGCGCGCGCTTCTCTGATTTTTGTTTCAGCTTGCTTTCTTGCTTTTGCCTGAGCCTCTTTGCTTTGAGACAAAGTATCACGCTTAGATTGAATCTTCGCTTCTTTTGTACCCAACCAATCTTGTAATTTTTTGTCAGCTTGCTCTTGTGTAAGGGCACCTTTGATGACACCGATTTGAAGATGCTTTCTCAACATGATGCCGCGGTAAGATAACATCGCTTTAACAGTATCTGAAGGTTGTGCACCATTCATCAACCATTCAAATGCGCGGTCATCGTTTAGCACGATAGATGCAGGATTTGTCAAGGGATTATAAGTCCCAAGCTTTTCAATGAAGCGACCATCACGTGGTGCTCTGGCGTCAGCGACGATTACATCGAACATTGCCAGTTTCTTGCGGCCTCTGCGGGCCAATCTGATTTTTACCATTTGTTGTACTTTGTGGAACTCGTCCGTTTAAAATAGGGTGCAAATTTAAGGTTTAATGTGAAACTGACAATGCATTCAGGCTAAATTTGTCATTTTCCGGTAAAGGCCGGTTTAACACCTAAGCGACTGATCACCAAATTTTTAGTGTTCGTTTTGACGAATTCTTGTTCACTTTCACTAAAGCCCTCAAACAAGTAATCGTATACTCGCTTACGCAATTTTTTAATAATAATTGGGTTATATACATTTGTTCGCTTTCACAAAATCAATCATGGATAAATACTCCTACATCAGCAATGCCGATGTTGGTTATGTCGACCAACTCTACCAAAGTTATAAGCAGGATCCATCGTCAGTGGATCAGACATGGCAAAAATTCTTTGAAGGTTATGATTTCTCTTCCCAACGCTATGGCGATAATGGTCATGGGGCGGGAGCGGATGACACCTTATCTATTAAGGAAACTCAAGTTCGAAATCTAATCTTCACGTACCGGTCGTTCGGCCATTTGGCTTCGAAGACAAATCCCGTTCGCGAAAGAAGAAACCATAATGTTCAATTCGATCACAAAAGTGTTGGATTAACTGACGCCGACCTTGATGTTGAATTTGATGTTGCCGCCGAAATCGGAATGCCGAAGTCATCGCTTCGCAAGATCATTGAAAAATTAAAAGCGGTCTACCTCGGTCCAATCGGCTTCGAATACAACTTCATTCGCAATGATGAAATCCGTCAATGGTTTTTTCAAAAATGCGAGAAGGAATACTATTCCTACGTACCGAGTTCAGACGAGAAGAAAAGAATTCTGGCAAAACTCAACGAAGCCGTTGTATTTGAAAACTTCCTTCACACAAAGTTCTTAGGACAAAAAAGATTTTCTCTTGAAGGCGGAGAAAACACCATTCCGGCTTTACAGACAATCATTAATAAATCTGCGGAACTCGATATTAAAGAAGTCGTCATTGGCATGGCGCACCGCGGACGTTTGAATGTTTTGTCCAATATTCTGGGCAAAACTTACGAACAGATCTTTACAGAATTTGAAGGCAATATCAATCCTGATCTAACAATGGGAGATGGTGATGTAAAATATCACCTTGGTTATGCCAGTCATAATACATCGCCATCAGGCAAAAAGATTTACGTCAAGCTCACACCAAATCCATCGCATCTTGAGGCGGTTGATCCATTGGTTATTGGATATACTCGCGGTCAGATTGACGACGAGTACAAGGAAAAACTAAGCCAGGCAATGGCAATTCTCATTCACGGGGATGCAGCGGTTGCTGGCCAGGGAATTGTTTATGAAGTTGTGCAGATGTCTGGTCTTCCGGGATATACAACCGGTGGCACAATTCACTTTGTCATTAACAATCAAGTTGGATTTACAACCGACTACGACGATGCGAGAACAAGTATTTATTGTACAGACATTGCGAAGATTGTCGATGCACCCGTTCTTCACGTAAATGGCGATGACGCGGAAGCAGTGAACTTCGTAGCAAATCTTTCTGTCGAGTACCGTCAAAAATTTGGTAAAGATATTTTCATTGATCTCGTTTGTTATCGCAGACATGGACACAATGAAAGTGATGAACCAAAATTCACACAGCCGAAGTTGTATAACCTCATCGCAAAACATCCCAACCCTCGCGAGATATATGTCAAGAAATTAATTGAACGTGGGGACGTGGATGCTGCGCTGGCTGAAGAGCTCGACAAGAGTTTCCGTAACCAGTTGCAAAATCGCCTTAATGAAGTGAAACAGAAACCGCTTCC
>CBQWHS010000717.1:0-2862 GCA_967728665.1 uncultured Chryseosolibacter sp.
ATCAGGAACAGTCATTAGGAAAAATGACAACCGACTCCGATGGCAAAGGCACCTACTCTGGAAAGCCGGCTCCCTTTTTTATGATTGCGAGACAAGGAACGCAACGCGGTTATATGCGTATTGCCGATGGCGAGTCGTTGTCTTTAAGTGGTTTCGATGTCTCCGGCGAATACATAAGTAAAGGACTGAAAGGATTTTTGTATGGCGAGCGTGGCGTGTGGCGACCAGGAGATTCCCTGCATCTTACTTTCATTTTGGAATCGAAAAATACCAATGTCGACAAAAACCATCCGGTTGTCCTGGAATTACAAAATCCAAAAGGCCTTGTGACGAGTCGCATCGTAAAGTCAAAGGCAGAAAATGGATTTTATTATTTCGCAGCGGCAACTGCGCCGGATGCGCCAACTGGCGACTGGACTGCGCGTGTAAAAGTGGGAGGCACTGAATTTTCTCAGACAATTAAAATCGAAACTGTTAAACCAAATCGTCTAAAAATAAATCTGGATTTTGGTGGCGAAAGAATTACAGAACCGAATGTTGTTGGTAACCTCGATGTGAAATGGCTGCACGGAGCGCCGGGAAGAAATCTCAAAGCGCAGTTCGATGTTTCGTTAATTCCTGGCTACACCCATTTCAATAAATATGAAGATTATAATTTCGAAGATCCTTCGCGGGATTTTGAAGTTGAAAGGCAAACCGTATTTGAAGGTTATACCAACGATGAAGGAAAAGCATCGTTCAATACAACCCTTTCAGCATCATATCCATTTAAAGGATTTATGACTGCAGTATTTCACGGGAAAGTATTTGAGGAAAGTGGAAACTTCAGTGTCGATCGAATCAGTCAACCATTCTTTCCTTTTTCATCGTATGCCGGAATCAAGCTTCCCAAAGGTGAGCGTTACAACGGAATGCTCGCCACGGATACAACGCACAAAATCGATGTTGTATTTCTCGATATCGATGGCAAAACTGTAGCACGCAACAATGTAGAGATCGGTTTATATAAGTTGAATCGATATTGGTGGTGGGATAATTCTTACGGCTCCATCGCAAACTACATCGAACGAAACAGTTCGCTGCTGATTGAATCAGGAAAATTAAATGCCCCTAATGGAAAAGCCAGCTGGAGATTCAAAGTTCATCCGGCGGATTGGGGAACTTATTATTTGCGTGTCTGCGATCCGGTGTCCGGTCACTGCACAGGACGGGTTATATACCTTGATCAGGGCGGCTATTATGGACGATATAGCCGCGAGCAAAAAGGTGGCGCAACACTGTTGACGTTCACATCCGACAAGACAAAATATAATGTGGGTGAAAAAATAAATTTATCAATTCCGGGAAGTGGTGAGGGCCGCGCATTGGTTTCTGTTGAAAATGGAACACGTGTTATTAATACCTATTGGATGGAGACTAAAAAAGGTGACAATAAATTTTCTATTGATGCCACCGCTGAAATGGCGCCAAATGTTTTTGTCAACGTCAGTTTGCTTCAGCCGCATTCGCAAACGGTGAACGATCTTCCCATTCGTCTTTACGGCATCATACCGGTAGGCGTGGAAAATCCGGAAACTCATTTGGAGCCAGTGATTAGCATGCCTGAAGAAATTGAACCTGGCAAGGAAGTCCTCATAAAGGTTTCTGAAAAGTCGAAACGCAAAATGACATTCACGGTGGCGATGGTAGATGAAGGTCTACTCGACATTACCAAATTTAAAACTCCTGAACCGTGGCAACGCTTTTATGCGCGCGAAGCATTGGGAGTGAAAACATGGGACATTTATGATGATGTTATGGGTGCATTCGGCTCACGAATAGAAAGATTGTTGTCGATTGGTGGTGATGGGGAAGGAGGAAAAGAGGATGACCCTCGAGCAAATCGTTTTAAACCGGTTGTGAAATTTTTCGGTCCATTAACCATTGATGCTGGCGATGAAGAAGAGATCCGTTTTATCATGCCGCAATATATCGGCTCCGTGAAGACGATGGTCATTGCGGGATATGAAGGTGCTTACGGCAATGCAGAGAAAGTTACGCCAGTGCGCAAACCGCTGATGGTGTTGGCGACTTTGCCAAGAGTGTTGGGTCCGGAAGAAAGATTGCGTCTGCCGATTACGTTGTTTACACAAAATAAGAAGATCAAAAATGTTAAAGTCGAGATCAAGGCTTCAGGCCCGTTAACATTGCCTTCAGGAAGTAGCCGTAATGTGGAGATTCCTCCGGCAGGAGATATCACAATTGATTTTGATTTGGCCGTGCAATCACAAACCGGAATTGGAAAAATTGTGGTTACGGCAACATCTGGTTCATTTGAATCTTCGGATGAAATTGAAATTGATATTCGAAATCCTAATCCTCCGATGAGTCAGGCATCTGAAGT
This sequence comes from uncultured Chryseosolibacter sp., assembly GCA_967728665.1. GTDB lineage: Bacteria > Bacteroidota > Bacteroidia > Cytophagales > Cyclobacteriaceae > Chryseosolibacter. Next base: position 2,384 of record CBQWHS010000717.1, read on the forward strand.
AGTCGTCGAACCTGGAAAATCCTGGAGTGGAAATGTTGTTCCGATTGGCATTGCAGGAACAAATAAAGCTGTGCTTGAAGTTTCCTCCATTCCTTCCATCAATCTCGGCTATAGACTGTATTATCTCATGGACTATCCTCATGGTTGCGTGGAGCAAACAACTTCTGCTGCATTCCCCCAATTGTATCTTGACGTTGTGAAGGAGTTGGATGAAAAAGAAAAAAATCGTGTCAAGTATAATGTTACCGCTGCCATAGAGCGCCTGAAATCATTTATGACCCGCGATGGTGGATTTGCTTATTGGCCGGGCTGGGAAGAATCCGATGATTGGGGATCTACCTATGCCGGACATTTTCTTGTCGAGGCAGAAGCGAAAGGATATTACGTTCCATCAGACATGTTGAAGCGTTGGAAAAAATATCAACGCAACAAAGCATTGGAATGGAGAATGACGCAAAACCGATATTATTATAATCCGG
>CBQWHS010000718.1:0-2859 GCA_967728665.1 uncultured Chryseosolibacter sp.
CCGTCCTGGTTAATATCAACGATGGAGACGCCTGTACACCAAAGGCTTGTCTTTACTCCAGCAGCATCGGAGACGTCATCGAAAGTCAAATTGCCCTTATTAAGATAAAGGGCAGAATTATTGATGTTCCCGGCAAAGAAGATATCTGCGCGGCCATCGTTGTTAAAATCTGCCACACCTAAACCTGCGCCATTATACAGGTATTCGAACTTCAGGGCATTCAAGGTATCATTCTCCAGTAACACATTTGAAAAGTGTATACCGGAATCATCCGGTTCGACCAATTGAAATAATTTACGATCCTGCCTGCATCAATTGAATAAAAATAAAAGAGCGACAACCGTGGTAAGTACGAAGATTTTCATCTATGAGAACATGTTTGTCAAAATAAGTAATCCCGGAATTGAACATTCCGGGATTATCAAATTAGATGGGGACTATCCTAAATTAATTCGTGTATCCAGGGTTTTGAGATGCTGAAGTAAATTTGGGATTAGTGTTGAATTCGTCTTGAGGAATGGGGAGGAGCTCATATTTATTTGGTTGAAAATAGCTAATAGGGTCTGGTCCCTTGATCTTTCCATTTGCTCTCCAACGAAGAATATCAATATTTCTGATCTCCTCTCCAGCCAACTCTACGAATCTTTCGTGCTGAATAGCCTTAAGGATCTCATCTTTGTTCGTCACCGGAAATCCGGCATTATCCATAGCGGCTGTCCCATAGTTCGGCATGTTCACGCTTGTACGGTCTCTAAGTTGGTTAAGGTAACCGATAGCATTTGCTGCTGTACCAACTTCGTTCTCGCACTCCGCAAGCAACGTCAACACATCGGCATATCTCCAGAGTCTGTAGTTAATACCATCGTTGACATTGAAGCCGCCTGGATCAGCCTTATACATGATGGAGTACTTTTTCCATCTGACCTTCACTTGATTTCCCTCGTAAAGAGTCGTATTATCACCAGCAATGTTAATGGTTGTCTTGCCATCACCGCCACTGGTTACCAACGTCCTAGATCCATTGGCATACGTATCTCCCGGGAACCAGAAACAGTCAGTGAGTCTCGGATCACCATCTTCATATTCGGCGATCAACTTGTCTGATGGAATCAGGTTTGCCCAGCCAACAGCAGAAAATTCCTGGGAACGAACCCAACTGTCATTTGTCGTACCGTTACCTGATGCATCCCAGCCATAGCCTGTATCCAAAAATCCAACTTCAAAGACCGACTCGCTGTTATACTCTGTCTCGTCCTTGAAATTGTCGAAGTAATTGGAAACAAGGCTATAAATACCAAGATTCTTTACAGCCTCAAGGGCGGTTTTTGCTGCCGTGTAGTCGCCTTTGTAAAGATTAATTTTTGCGGCTAGCGTTAGTGCTGCACCTTTCGATGCACGTCCCAAGTCGGAAGTTGCGTAAGTGGCGGGCAAAACAGCGCCTGCAGCAGTTGCGTCTGCAAGGGCAAAAGCGAATGTTTCAGCCTGCGTTGACCTTGGCAGGGCATCACCGAAATTCGCTGCAGGATGGTCATAAAGCGGAACGCCACCCCATAAAGCACCCAACGTATAATAAGCAAAGCCTCTCAAAAACTTGGCCTCGCCAATATACCTGTCTAATAAAGGTTGGTCACCTGCCGACACTTCTAGCAACCCGCCATTTGTGATAACAGCATTAGCCCGATGCACGATGGTGAATAGACCTTTATAGACATCAGTCATTACCGAATTTGTATAGGTGTGAGATCCATTCAGCAACTGAGCTCTAGGAACTTCCAATTGCCCGCCACCAGCTTTCATTTCATCTGATCTGAGATCATGAACAAAGAAGTATTCTCTTCCTACCATTTGGTTGCCTTGCAATACCGCATATATCGAATTCACAGAAGTCCCGACCTGATCTAATGATTTATAGAAAACATCGTTCGTGATCTGATTCGGATTTTTGGTGTCTAACAATTTCTCATTGCATGAAATGACAATCGTCGACACTAAAACAATGGTTAATATTAAAACCTTTTTCATATTCATATGGATTAAAATCCTAATTGTACACCACCAATGAACGTTCTCGGCTGCGGGAACTGTCCATAATCAATACCATTGACTAAGAAGCGGTTATTGTCACCAAAATTATTGATGTTTCGGTTACCCACTTCAGGATCGTATCCTTTGTACTTCGTTACCGTCACCAAATTCTGCGCGGTGACGTAAATCCTGAACTTCTTGATCGCTCCGTTCGTGAAACCTAAAAGCGAAGCCGGTAAGGTGTAACCAATGTTCAGATTCTTGATACGAAGGTATGAACCGTCCTCCAGGAATCGATCGCTTGGTCTGGCATTTGAATTTGGATCACCGCTTACGGCTCTTGGAACATTTGTGTTGGTGTTACCAGGCGTCCAGGCATTCATTACTTCAGTACCCGAATTGAACAACCTTTGCATACCTTCGGTTATTACTCTGGTACCGTTATAGATTTTGTTGCCATGAACACCTTGAATAAACATCGTCAAGTCAAAGCCTTTGAACGTAGCTGACAGGTTTAATCCATACGTAAACTTCGGCAAAAAGCTTCCCATGTCCTTCATTTTGCCTGTAAACCGGATATCTCCAGGCCGCGTGTATTTGCCCGAGTTAGCCGGATCTCTCCACTTGGCAAGATCTACGGTGCCATCGGCCATTACCGGGAGGACCAGGTTGTCTTGTGTGGGTTTGCCTTCCCCGTTAACAATCTCTCCCTCATTTTGGAACATGCCATTCGTTTCAGAAAGGTAAAAATGCTGGATGCTGGATCCTGCGATCGTTCTGGTAATATTACCTGCTCCATAATCCTGGCTACCTCCGGCGAAGAATGCTTGATTT
>CBQWHS010000719.1:0-2850 GCA_967728665.1 uncultured Chryseosolibacter sp.
GGTTGGATGAGTTCCACCTATGAGTGGGGTACAATGTATCTGGCGATCAGGGAAGCGAACGTGGCTTTGGAAAATCTTCCTAAAGCAACTTTCGATAATGCAACCTTGAAGGATCAATTATTGGGAGAATCCTATTTCTTGCGCGCCTATTATTATCATCAATTGGTTAGATTCTATGGTGGTGTTCCCATCATTAATAAACCATACGGATTGAACGAGGATTATAGTATTGCGAGAAATTCGTTTGAGGATTGCGTCAATTTTATTTTAAGCGATCTTGACCAAGCGATTACGCTGCTCGATGGAAAAAATCCTGAGCCAGGCAGAGCGTCAAAAGCTGCGGCTTTGGCGCTGAAATCCCGCATTCTTTTGTACGCAGCAAGCGACTTGCATGATATCCCAACGGCAGCTGCTAAGTCGAGCACTATTGCATCTGCTTCTAATAAGGAATTGCTTGGTTATCTCTCGGGAAGTCGCACAGCGCGTTGGCAGGCAGCAAAAACTGCAGCAAAGGCAGTGCTGGATGCAGCCACAGGATATAAACTGGATTTGGGTGCACCTGTTTCGGCCGAAGAGGGAAAGGCAAATTATCTTGCTTTGTCAATGGGAGGAGGAAGCAAAGTGGCCGATAAATCCGCGGCTGTTGAATTATTGCTTCAACGCACAGAGACTCCTTTGTTCACGCAGGAAAATAACTGGCCATTGGGAGGAATACACTTCGGGATCAACAATGGTCCGAATGGATATCACAACTGGTCAGGTAATACACCGATACAACAATTGGTAGATGATTATGAAATGATGGATGGAACTTCGTTCAGTTGGTCGAATCCAACTCATGCGGCTAATCCATATGCCAACCGGGATCCACGGTTCTATGCTTCAATTTTGTATGATGGTGCTGATTGGAAACCACGTCCATCGGATGTGGCTACAAAAGATCCTGTCAACCAAATTCAATCCGGATACTACCAAGGCACAGGGAGCACTATCATTAATGGACTTGATACCCGTGAATCGGAAGTTGAAAACTGGAATGGAAGCCGCACACATTATTGGTTACGGAAATTTATTGATCCAGATCCTTCTGTAGTCGAGAATCAGTCAGGTGCCCAAGTGGTTCCATGGCCTTTCCTTCGCTATACAGAAGCCGTATTGAATTATGCTGAGGCGTGTATCGAGTTAGGCGAGGATGTCGAAGCGAAATTGTGGCTTAACAAAATCCGTTTCCGCGTGGGCATGCCGGCCTTGACCGAAACAGGAACTGCGCTAAAAACACGATATAGAAATGAACGAAGAATTGAATTGGCCTATGAAGAACATCGCTATCATGATGCTCGTCGGTGGATGATTCCAGCTTCAACATTGGGCAGAGGAATTAAAGTCATTTACGTCAAAGGAAATTTGAAGGCAGGTAAAACGCCTCCGGTTCCGTACAAACATGATAACACGGTTTATGACTATGTGTACACGGTGCAGGATAACACGGACAATGAAAAGAGAACATGGGTTGACAAAATGTACTTTAGACCTATGAGTAGAAATGAAATGAACAGGAATACTAAACTGATTCAAAATCCAGGATACGAGTAGTCCTGAACTGTTAACGTTAATTAAGAAATCTATCCCGATAATTTTCGGGGTAGATTTTTTTTCTTTGTTAAACCTGAATATGATGCCTGCCCCAAAGTACCCGTTGATATTTTCTTGTTTTGTTTTTCTTTTGATTCTTTCAAACTGCGCAACCGAGACACCGTCTGAGAACAAGGTCGCTGCAGCTGAAGAAAAACCGAAACTCTTCACATTGTTATTTGCTTCGCAAACAGGAATAGATTTTAGCAACACGCTCATGGAGGGGCCGAATACTAATATTCTGATGTACGAATATTTTTATAATGGAGGAGGTGTGGCTGCCGGGGATATGAACGGAGATGGATTAATCGATATCTATTTTACTTCCAACATGGGCAGTAATAAATTTTACCTCAACAAGGGTAATATGAAATTTCACGACGTCACTGCTTTGTCAGGTATCACGGATCGATCTGGTCCATGGAAAACAGGTGTCACGATTGCAGACGTTAACGGTGACAATAAGCTTGACCTTTATGTCTGTTATTCCGGAATGGTGAAGGATGAAAATCGGGTAAACCAACTTTTTATAAACCAAGGAAATGACGCCAATGGAATCCCACGGTTTGTTGAGAAAGCAAAAGAATACGGTCTTGCCAGTGCAGCGTATAGTAACCAAGCTTATTTTTTTGATCACGACCGTGATGGTGACCTCGATGTTTTATTGCTCAATCACAATCCAGCCTCATTACCAATTCTGAATGAAGTCAGCACACGCGAACTTTTGAAAAAAGATGATGAGCTCCGAGGCATTCGTTTATTCACGCAGACGAAAAATCATTTTAACGATGTCACTGTTAAGTCCGGGATAAATGGCTCTTCGCTTACTTATGGGTTGGGAGTTGGTATCGCTGATCTTAACGATGACGGATGGCCGGATATTTATGTGTCCAACGATTATTCAGTTCCTGATTATCTGTACATAAATAATCGCAACGGTACTTATACAAATGAACTGGAGGAAAGGATCGGTCATACCAGTCAGTTCTCCATGGGGAATGATGTTGGCGACATCAACAACGATGGAAAGTCGGAGATCGTAACTCTCGATATGCTTCCTGAGGATAATCATCGACAAAAACTATTATTAGCACCAGATAATTATGCCAAGTTTGATCTGAATGTTCGCTCTGGATTTTACTATCAGTATATGCGCAACATGCTTCAGTTGAATAATGGAGATGGAAGCTTTAGCGAGATAGGTCAGCTGGCAGGAAT
>CBQWHS010000720.1:0-2849 GCA_967728665.1 uncultured Chryseosolibacter sp.
CAAAATTACATTGGATTTGTCTTATACTTACGAGACTCATAATCTTATGCTCAAAATTGAATTAATTAAGAAGGCTTCCTTGTTATCGTTGCTTGGTCTGGCGTTGATTTTTTTTCAATGTCAGAAGCCTGACCAGGACATTGTGTTGAGAAGGATAAAGGATGTTGTGGTTGATGCTAACACTGATCCTACATTGAAGGCTAACGCGATTTTCTTTAATCCGAACAAGGTTCGCGGTAAGCTGAAAGAGATCAATATTCAGATTTTCGTTAATGGCAAGAAGACAGGACACGTTGATCAAAAGCTTCATACGGTCATTCCTTCGCAGGGCGAATTCACAGTTCCTATCGAGGTGAACCTGGCGATGAAAGAATTGGGCTTCATGGATACAATTTTTGGATTGCTGGGAGGAAAGAAATTTGACGTGAAGTATGAGGGTTTTCTGAAATTATCTTATCACGGTGTTCCAATCAAAGTTCCTGTTGATTATAAGGATGAGGTAAGAATTAGTTTTTAGCTGATTCAATTGTCCTGCGCGAAATCTAATCCGGTTACCAATACTTGATCTCTCTGGGATCATGCGTCGGAATTTTTTCATCCAATTTTCAACTGTGATTGGCGATAGATTGTATTTGATCCCATTCAATTTCGTTCTATCTTCTCATCATGAAAAAATTCCTTTGGCTTCCACTTGTTCTCGGGTTGATTACTTGTCAAAAAGAAAAAACATCGTCAACCACGACATTTAAAATCTCCTTCACCAAGGAAATGAGTGATCAAGCACAAGATGGTCGGCTGTTGCTTATGTTGAGCAACAACGATAAAGCCGAACCACGAAATCAAATCAATGATGGACTCGCCACTCAACTCATTTTTGGGATTGATGTTGAGGCCATGAAACCGGGAGATGAAATTGAGATCGATCAAAACGCATTTGGATTTCCATTACGCAATTTAAGCGATGTTCCAAAAGGCGAATACTTCGTGCAAGCGTTAATCAACCGATATGAAACATTCAAATTGAAGACAGGACACACCGTTAAACTTCCTCCCGATCAGGGTGAAGGCCAGCAATGGAATAGCAAACCTGGAAACTTTTACAGCAAGCCACAAAAAATTTCATTCGATCCTAATTCAACGCAGAAGATTAGCGTTGTAATGGATCAAAAAATTCCTCCAATAGACGCACCGAAGGACACGAAATACATTAAGCACATTCGGATTCAAAGTAAAATGCTAACGGATTTTTGGGGAAGACCAATGTTCCTGGGGGCGAATGTTCTTATCCCTGATGGCTTCGATGAACATCCAAACGCTTACTACCCGTTGATGATTTATCATGGACATTTTCCATTAGACTTCGGAGGTTTTAGCGAAACAGCTCCAGATCCAAAAATGGACACGACTGACTACAGTGCACGTTTTGGGATTTATGGTTACAATAAGTTTCAAGCGCAAGAGGCATACAACTTTTATAAGCAATGGACAAGTAAAAACTTTCCACGATTTCTAATTGTCGAAGTTCAGCATGCGAATCCTTACTATGATGATTCTTACGCTGTCAATTCTGCAAACCTTGGTCCTTACGGCGATGCCATAATGAAAGAATTGCTTCCTGAAATTGAAAAGCAATTTCATGGTATTGGCGAAGGCTGGTCTCGTTTTACTTATGGTGGATCAACAGGAGGCTGGGAGGCGCTGGCTGTTCAGATGTTTTATCCCGATGATTTCAATGGATGCTTTGCGGCATGTCCTGACCCGGTAGATTTTCGTGCATATTCACAGGTTGATATTTACAAAGACAAAAATGCTTACTGGTACGAAAGTGATTTCAAAAAAGTGCCGCGCCCTTCGCACAGAAATTATCTGGGACAGATTCAATCAACGATGGAAGAGAGCAATTACTATGAATTGGCCCTGGGAACGAAAAGCAGATCAGGACAACAATGGGATATTTGGGAAGCGGTGTATTCCCCGCAAGGTGAAGATGGCTATCCAAAAAGAATTTTCGACAAAAAAACCGGTGAAATCAATCATGACGTTGCAAACTATTGGAAAGAGAATTATGACTTGAGATATATTCTCGAAAGAGATTGGGCAACGCTAGGACCAAAACTGAAAGGTAAACTTCACATCTACTGTGGAGATATGGACAATTACTATTTGAACAATGCAGTTTATTTACTGGAAGATTTTTTAAAGAAAACCAGCAATCCGTTTTATGCTGGGGAAGTTGATTATGGCGATCGTGCGGAACATTGTTGGAATGGGGATCATCAAAATCCGAACTATGTTTCAAGGTTGAGATACAACACTATGTATCTTCCAAAAATTTTGAAACGTATCTCTGAAACGGCACCGAAAGGCGCGGATGTTAACAGCTGGCGGTATTAAATATTCATTCCGAAAACGCCAGTATAAACACCTATAATGATTGCCACCGCCACGCCGACTACGAGCAATATTTTTCTCCTGCTGATCATGGGGACTTCTGTCATATAGAAATATGTATCAAAAGTAAAACCGTTGTTGCTGGCAGCATAATCTTTTTGACCAGATAGCATAATTCGATTGGCGAAATGTTAGAAAACCGAACTGAAATGTATTTTTAGGTTGGACTGAGACATTCACTTGCTAGAATATTACCTTCAGCTAGAAAATAAAAAAGCTGCATCAGAGTTATAAACACAGCATTAACAAACTACTGTTTATTTGCGATTAGCCGGGCTGACGCCTCCAAATGAAAAATTTGTTCTAGAAATAAAAAAGGCTCCAACCTCCGGGGCCTTTTTTATTTTTTGAATTTACTTAATCAATTTGTCGAATGTATTCACCGCTACAAAGTGATA
>CBQWHS010000721.1:0-2848 GCA_967728665.1 uncultured Chryseosolibacter sp.
GGGGTGCAGTGTTCGACAGAACTGAGGATGGAAGAATTCTTCAGCGCAATTTCGGCGGACACAAATATCCTCGTCTTGCACATGTAGGTGATCGTACGGGACTCGAAATGATTCGCACGCTTCAAGACCATGCCATTCATCAGAACATAGAAGTTTACCAGGAATACACCATCATCAGTTTATTAAAAGATGATGATAAAGTAGTGGGCGCATTTGGTTTTGATCGTGAGAAAGGAAGGTTCAAAGTATTTCAAGCGAAAGCCGTGATTATTGCCACGGGTGGTATGGGAAGAATTTATAAGATCTCTAGTAACAGCTGGGATTGTACAGGTAGTGGAATCTCACTCGCATATCATGCGGGTGCTGAACTTATTGACATGGAATTTGTACAGTTCCATCCCACGGGTATGGTGTGGCCACCAAGTGTGCGCGGACTGCTGATCACAGAAGGTGTGCGCGGTGAAGGTGGAGTGCTGCGCAACAATCAAGGTAAACGATTCATGTTTGACGATATCCCTGATCTTTATAAAGGACAAACGTCAACAGACGAAGAAGAAGGATGGCGATATACACAAGGTGATAAAAATGCCAAGCGTCCACCGGAGTTGTTGACGCGTGATCACGTGGCGCGATGTATCAGGCGTGAAATAAAAGAAGGTCGCGGTACTCCACATGGCGGAGTCTATCTGGACATCTCGTGGATAAAAGAAAAAATATCTGATGCTCCGGCCCACATCAAACGGAAACTGCCGAGTATGTATCACCAGTTCAAAGAGCTTGCTGGTGTGGACATTACAAAACAACCGATGGAAGTTGGACCGACCACACATTATATCATGGGCGGTGTGCGTGTCGATGCTGATACGCAGATGACGACTGTACCTGGCTTGTTCGCGGCGGGCGAATGTGCTGCAGGTCTTCATGGCGCAAATCGCCTTGGCGGAAACTCACTTTCTGATTTATTGGTGTTTGGAAAACGCGCAGGCGAATTCGCAGCAAAGTATGTTAAGGAGTCTCCGTCTGTCAAGGTCAGCGAAGAACAAATCGAACAAATAGCAAAATGGGCGTTGGCTCCTTTTGAACGTGAATCATCGAGCGGAAACGAAAATCCATTTCAACTTCAGTCACACTTGCAAGATCACATGCAAGAATTGGTCGGCATTGTACGTGTTGAAAATGAAATCACACAGGCGATTGACATCATTGAAAAAATCAAGCAGCAGTCGGATAAGGCAGCTTGTGGTGGTAATCGTGGTTACAATCCGGGATGGCACACCGCGTTGGAATTGAAGCACATGCTCACCGTAGCGGAAGCCATTGCGCGTGCTGCAAAAGAACGCAGGGAAAGTCGTGGTGGTCATTTCCGTGAAGACTTTCCCCAAAAGAGTGAAGAGTTTGGGAAAATTAATATCTCCATACGAAAAGCTGACAATGGAAATATGGAAGTGAAGAAAATTGCGAAAACACCTTTGCGGGATGACCTCCAGGCAATAATTAACGAAATGAAATAATGCCGACCATGACGTTCAACATATGGCGCTCGTACGAAGACGGTGGATCGTTTAAGGAATATCAAACCGACATCACAGAAGGCATGGTCGTTCTGGATGCCGTGTTACAAATTCAGCAAGAACATGCTAATGATCTCGCCGTGCGATGGAATTGCAAAGCTGGAAAATGCGGATCGTGCTCAGCCGAAATTAACGGACGTCCCAAACTGATGTGCATGACGCGCATGGCCGACATGCCCGAAGACAAACCTATTTCGATTCAACCTATGAAAGCGTTCCCGGTTATCAAAGACCTGGTCACCGACGTCTCTATAAATTTCCGCACAAAGAAGAAGATCAAAAAATTTAATCCGCGCGAACCTGATGCACCAGACGGCACATGGCGAATGGACCCGGTGGACATTGATCGCGTTCAGGAATTTCGCAAATGCATTGAATGTTTTCTTTGCCAGGATGTATGTCATGTTCTTCGGGAACATTCGCTTCATGAAAAATTTCTTGGTCCGCGCCACCTTGTGTACGTAGCTGCACTGGAAATGCATCCACTGGATGTAGAAGACAGAAGGGACGATTTGAAAACGGCAGGCGGCATTGGCTATTGCAACATCACAAAATGTTGCACCACGGTGTGTCCCGAAAATATTACCATAACCGACAATGCTATTATTCCTTTGAAAGAGCGGGTGGCGGACAAATTCTACGATCCATTGATGAAGTTTTTTCGTATATTCAATAAGAGATAATTCACCTAACTCTCCAAAGCATGAGACCGACAACTACCTCCGAAGCAATAGTTTTTGAGTTGAAACCACTGTCGAAAGAAGGCATTGAGGGTTCTCTCGAAAAGGCTGAGCACTATCGCTTACTCAATCAGCCACACCTGGCCGAAAGCATTTGTCTCGACATCCTGCTGGTAAGTCCCGACAATCAAAGGGCGTCCACAATTTTATTACTCGCGCTCACCGACCAATTTGATAGCTCGTCCTCGAAGGCCAATCAGGCCATTAGTATTGCGAAAAATTTGAAGGATGAATATTCCAGAATTTACTATTCGGGAATCATCGCCGAAAGACGCGGTGCGGTAGCCTTGAAGTCACGAACACTGGGATCCGGTTTTGATGCATATGAATGGTACCGTGAGGCGATGGAGTTTTTTGAGAAAGCGGATGCCATCAACAAGCAAGTTAACAACGATCCAATCTTACGATGGAATACCTGTGCCCGAGCGATCATGGAGCATCACCTTTCTGAACGAGCCGATGATAATGTGTCAATGCTGGAATAGACGTTAAGCATTGATCTGTTATAGGTTGATTAGCTCCTGACTCAACGAGAGC
>CBQWHS010000722.1:0-2841 GCA_967728665.1 uncultured Chryseosolibacter sp.
TGCTCTGTAAATTCTATCAAATATTCCTTTTGGTTTCTTTGAATGAGAGAGGTAATCATCTGATAAATAGTATTTGTACAAATCACAATCATCTGGCCTCGGGGAGGTTACCAGCAATTTACAGCCCTGACACTCGTGAATAGAAAATGTTTCATGTGAAACAGTATAGTCTTTCGCTGAGATGTATGGTTTAAAAGATCGTCCATCACATGATGGGCAGTTAAGAACTTCAGTCATTACTTGCCCATGTAAATTGTTAGCACTGAAATATCTGAAGGCGAAACTCCGCTAATGCGTGAGGCTTGGCCGATGGTTTCAGGTTTCATTCGTTTAAGTTTTTCTCGTGCTTCTAAGGAAAGGGCTTTTACGCGATCGTAATCAAAATCGGACTTTATCTTATAAGCTTCCAGGCTTCCTATCTTTTCTGCAAGCTTCTGCTCACGGTCGATATACGTCTCATACTTAATATCTATTTCTGCTTGCTCCAAGGTCTCAGCGTTGTATTTGTTGAGCATTTGTGACAGTTCTGGATTTATTGATTTGATTTCTGCCATCCCAATGTGCGGGCGCTTAATCAGGTTAATAACTGATACTTTTTCCTTGATTGTTGCGGTGTTGAGGTTAGCAAGTTCATCGTTTACAGAATCTGGTTCTACCTTGATTAGCTTCAGCTCTGTGATGAGCCTTTTTATGTCGGACTTCTTGTCTAATAGTTTCGTTAGGCGATTATCAGTTGCTAAACCTATTTTATGGCCCTTCTCGGTTAATCTTAGATCAGCATTGTCTTGGCGCAAAAGAATGCGGTATTCGGCCCTGGATGTGAACATTCTATAGGGTTCTTGAGTGCCTTTGTTTACCAAGTCGTCAATTAGGACACCTATATAGGCTTCGGACCGTTTTAGAATAAATGGATCTTTTTCTGAAGCTTTGTTGTGGGCGTTGATGCCTGCCATTAAACCTTGACATGCAGCTTCCTCATAACCGGTGGTTCCGTTTATTTGCCCGGCAAAAAACAAGTTTTCAACCAGATGAGTCTCCAGGCTTAGTTTTAATTGAGTCGGAGGAAAAAAATCATATTCAATTGCGTATCCTGGGCGAAACATTCGAGCGTTCTCAAATCCTGGGATTTTTGTAAGGGCTTTGTATTGTACATCTTCTGGAAGAGAAGTTGAAAAACCATTAACATAAATCTCGACCGTATTCCATCCTTCCGGTTCTACGAAAATCTGGTGGCGATCCCGTTCTGCGAAGCGGTTGATCTTATCTTCAATAGAAGGACAATATCTTGGTCCCAGCCCTTTGATCCTGCCTTGAAACATTGGTGACCTATCAAATCCCTTCTGCAGCTCTCCGTGAACGTCCTCATTGGTATAAGTGATCCAGCAACTGACTTGACGCTCTAAGGGCTTTGTATCACTAAATGAAAACTTAGAGGGGTTTTCATCGCCCTTCTGTTCTTCCATCTTGGAGTAATTGAGGCTTCTTCCGTCTACTCGTGGTGGAGTACCCGTCTTCATTCTTCCAGACTCGAAACCCAGCGATATTAATTGTTCAGTCAGTCCTGTAGCTGCTTTTTCGGCTGTGCGTCCTCCACCAAAGTTTTTGTCTCCGATATGGATTTTTCCGTTGAGAAATGTGCCATTTGTTAGCACAACGGACTTTCCGTGAATTTCCAGTCCTAGTCCTGTTTTAACTCCAATAGCTCGTCCATCTTTAACTAAGACCTCTTTCACCATTTCCTGCCAAAAGTCAACGTTCGGAATTGCTTCCAACGCTAGTCTCCATTCCTCTGAGAATCTCATCCTATCATTCTGAGTTCTTGGACTCCACATGGCAGGCCCCTTCGACATATTAAGCATCCGGAACTGGATCATGGATTTATCAGAAACAATACCGGACAACCCACCCAGAGCATCTATTTCACGAACAATCTGGCCCTTTGCCACACCACCCATGGCTGGATTACATGACATCTGTGCTATTGTGTTCATGTTCATTGTCACCAGGAGCACACTTGAACCCATCATTGCGGCTGCAGCTGCGGCTTCACATCCCGCGTGCCCGGCACCCACTACTATTACATCGTATTCTTTGAACATTTAATTCGAATTGAACTACTCAATAAAAAGTTTCACGTGGAACTAAAAGTTTCCCACAATTTCATTCACAATTCCACATTCTTGTTTCACGTGGAACCAACAATGGTTTTTATTTATACAAAGATAGATAAGCATCCTCTTTTTTTCGCATCCTTGATTTCTTCAGCTTCGATTTGTCGGAATAACCAAGGAGATGAAGAACTCCATGGATCAAAACTCTGTGAAGTTCTCGCTCAAAGGGCTCGCCCAATTTCAAAGCGTTTTCTCTTATTCTAGGTATGCTAATAAAAATATCCGCTTCTAATGGACCTTTTTCTTCGCGAGTATCAAAAGTGATTATATCAGTGAGTGTATCGTGATTTAAGAATTGCTGGTTGATTTTGAGAAGGATAGAATCGGAACAAAAAATGTAATTGATTTCGCCGAGAGAGCCTTTCTCTTTAACAATGGCCCTTTTAATCCAGAGGGATACTTTACGGGTATTTTTAATTTTAAAGCGGACGCCTTGTGAAAAGAAATTAATGGCGTCAGGCATTCATATAAAAGCTTAATTCAACCACGCGGCCATCTTCACGGAAATTGACTTCGTCCGAAAGGTGTCGCATAAGAAATATTCCGCGGCCACCCGGCTTTTCTAGATTTTCTGGGGATGTTGGATCGGGCAAATTTTCATAGTTGAATCCAGGACCTTCGTCTTTAACCACAAATTTGATCATGCTGTCCTGTAAGGAAAGACTCAGAT
>CBQWHS010000723.1:0-2835 GCA_967728665.1 uncultured Chryseosolibacter sp.
AAAGGTCCCTTCATTGAACGAAAGAAAGGATGACATTCAATTATTAGCGGAAAAATTTCTGGGAGATATTGCTGAGGAGTATGGAGCAAAACGAAAAGCAATTAGCGCAAAAGCAATTGACGCGCTAAAGAGCCACGATTGGACAGGAAATATCCGTGAATTGAGAAATGTAGTTGAGCGACTCGTGATCATGAGTGGTGAGGAGATCTCACCACAGGACGTGGAGAAGTATATCTAGAATTAGATTTTTTGCTCAGAAGCCGACTTTTTAGGCGCTTCCTTCTTGCTGTAAGTTGGACATGTGTACTGACTGCAAGCGCTCAAAAAGGCAGCAAAAGCAACTAATAGAACGATCTTTTTCATTTTCAAGTAGGTTTATTGTCGTGAGTGTGTAACAAAAATAAAATTCTTTCCTAAGAAAACAAACCGGCTTTATGTTCGATGAAGTACTATTTTACCCGGTATTTGTAACGGAGAACAACCTTAATCACCTGCGATTATTTAATGTAACCCGCAGCGCTATAATCGAGCAATCGACTTTTATATTTTCGAACCCGCCAGGCGCCTGTAATGTTTTTTGTTTAAATACGAAAATTTAGACCAACATCAGATTACAACCACGAGCATCTGAATTGTCCAATCGTCCCAAAACCTCAAAACTTCCGTTTTCAGAGACTTTACCAACATCTTCAGTCTCAATGAAGGCGACAGTGTGCACATTTGCTAAATCAATAACGTTCAAACCTGAGCTTTGATTGTATATGCCTTTCTCCAGTGGATCGGTAAGGTCTCTGCCGATAATTTTGAGCGATTTGCTCGGAAAAAAGACAGAGCTGCCGCGAGTATACGCCTGTGAAAGCAACTCGGTCATACCATATTCTGAATACACTTGTGCCACGTTCAGCCCTTTCTTTAATCGTTCGTGGAGCTCCGCGCGTGTCATTTCGTCGCGTCTACCCTTCATGCCTCCCGTCTCGAGTATAATGCAATGCGCTAAATCAGGGTGGTGATGTTCAACTAAATCGAGCAAGGCAAATGTAACACCCCAAACGATGGTCTGCTTGCCCGTATGTTTTAACTGATCAATATCCTTAATGAGTTTATCAATATCGTTCAGGTAAAATCCTGAGTAGGGCGAACCGCTTTGCGCGATAAAAAATTGAATCATTGAAACCAGTGACGAATCGTTTCTCTCCAGGTACGATGGCAGCAAGGCGAGAATGTGATAGTCAGTGATTTTTCCGAAATGCTCTTCAAAACACCGGATGGAATGGTTGTGATAAAAATCCAGGTCATGAATGTGATGAGAACTGGTGGTCAACCCAGTGGTGCCGCTACTCCGGAAGACCGTTTTTGTGTCCCAGGAAGCCGTTTTAATAACATGATTTTTGAATAAAGAGATGGGTAAAAAAGGAATCTGCTCTATGGAATGAATTTTATCAATTTTGATATTCAGGAAGCGCAAAAAGTTTTTATAGACTGGATTGTTTTCGGCTTGAAATCGAAAAAGCTCCAAGGCAATATCGCTGAAGGATTGGTCGTTATCAGGGTATAATTGCGATATAAAACTTTTAAAAGTATCCAAGCGTTTACGTAATTTGACGAGTCTAACGAAATAAAATGAAGTTATTTAAGGGGTTTTTGTTTTTTGTTCTCCTGGCCAGCCTTGGATCATGCTTTAAACCGCCGGAATTTCCTGTAACTCCAGAAATCGAATACAAAAAAATTGAATTTGTTGATTCAGCCGTAGATTCATTAACGCTTTATTTAACATTTCAGGATGGTGATGGTGACCTGGGACTCGATAACACAAGTCCAGTTTATTTATCAGATCCTTACAACATAAACTACTTTTTCCAGGAAACAGGCAAAACTGATCCAAACACCGGTCGATTAATTCTCGATACCATTACCACTTTTACAGACACATATCCGCAAACCAAAGTTCAATATGAAATCCTGCAAATCAAAAATCCGCAGGGCAAACTGGTAGTTCCCAGAACAAGGAACAAAGCCGGCTACTCATTCCTTCCAGCTTATAATTGTGCTGACTATGAATACATTTTAGACCGAAAACTGTTAATCCCTGCGCAATACGCTGGCGTGCTTGATCGCAAGCAAATGAAAATAGATTCCCTATCGGATCCAGTAACGAAAAAAACGACCTACTATCAGATCCGTGATACGTTTCTCATTTACGTCAATCCTAATCATTACAATATTGAAGTTGATTTCCTTGTGAAGGAAGGTTTAGATTTTGTTGAATTCGATTGGCGAAAGGAACTCTGCACGCAATCATTCGATGGACGTTTTCCTGTATTGACTCAACAAGAAGGAACCGGATTGGATGGAACATTAAAATACTCCATGAATTCGCTTGGCTTCATTGCTCTGTTCAGCGTCAAGACACTGAAGTTGCGCGTTCGAATCAGAGATCGCGCATTGCATACGAGCAAATGGATCGAGACCCCGGAGTTTACACTCGACAAAATCCGAGTGCGATAAGATTTAGTTGTTCAATACAACGAAGGAAATTTCTGAGGATCTGACTCCCGCATCACTCCGTAAATTTTTTCAAAGATTTCTTCTGCACTTGGCTTCGTGAAATAATCTCCATCCGAAGCATAAGCAGGGCGATGTTCCTTGCCTGTAATACAAATTGGTTTTGAATCCAAATATTGATAAGCATCTTGCTGCTCAAGCACAGCCTGCATCATAAATGAAGTTGCTCCGCCGGGCACATCCTCATCAGCAAACACCACCCGACTGGTTTTCTTTATTGAATCCACGATGCTGTGATGAATATCGAATGGAAGTAGCGTTTGAACATCGATC
>CBQWHS010000724.1:0-2830 GCA_967728665.1 uncultured Chryseosolibacter sp.
GCGAGGTAACTACGAATACATTCGCGAGCGTGTTGCTTACACATTTTATGACCCCAATGTTGCAACGAAAGACCTGGTCGATGAAGTATTTGAAACGACCAGGAGCATTCCCAAATGCATGCGCATTGTAGCCATTGCTAAATCTGCGCAGCGTCATAACATGGCTGATCAGATACCAAATATTACTGCTCCAACGTTACTCGTGTGGGGACTTAATGACACAATCACACCCCCCATTGTTGCGCATGAATTCAATCGATTAATTCCAAATTCAAAACTGAAATTCATCGATAAATGTTGTCACGCGCCCATGATGGAACATCCTGAAAAGTTTAATGAACTTGTCGAGGATTTCGTTGTTTCTTAGGTACTTGATTTGATACTTTGAATTAGAAGGGTTGGTTATTAAATTGTTGAAAGTATGATTGCGGAAGATCTGATTAACCATATGATTCCCCCATTGAAGGGAGCCGACGATGCACACAAAGCGATTGTCTGGATGGAAGAATTCCGCTGCAACTACCTTCCTGTTGTTGATAACGGCCACCTTCTTGGATTCATTTCTGAAGAAATAATTTTGGAAACTAATGACATTGAAAAAAATGTCGGCGAATTCAACCTCATAGGGCAGACAAGTTACGTTCATCTCGACACTCATTTTTACGACATCCTTAAAGTAGCAACCGATAACAAACTTCAGATGGTCGCTGTCCTTAATGATGATCAGCAATACAGTGGTGTAATCACTGTTCAGGATACGTTAACTTCATTTGCGCAAACGGCAGCTGTTCAAATGCCCGGCGCTATACTGGTTCTTTGCATGAACTATGTCGATTATTCTCTTTCGGAAATCAGTCGTTTGATTGAAGAGAATCATGCAAAAATTTTAAGCAGCATTATAAAAGAAGACCCAATTGACGCTGGTAAAATTCGTCTCACACTTAAAATTAATCAAACAGACATGTCACGGATCGTTGCAACTCTTGAACGATTTAGTTATAAAGTAATCGGGCGATATCAGGAATCAAAACCAGTTGAAAACGAACGTGACCGCATTGACATGCTTCTGCGCTATCTCGACATTTAGATCACACCGTTTTGTAACTCATTTTTCCATTGTATCTTTAATCTGGGCTTTTTGTGCTGTTGCACAACCCATCTAAACTTCCAAACCACGAATGAAAATTGGAGTACACGGGAAAGAATTTACACGGCCTTCAACACCGTTTATACAACGCATTTTTGAATTACTCTCTGACCATGAAATTTATGTCTCTTCCAAGTTTCTTTCCTCGCTGAAAAATCCGGTGTTTAAAAAATTCCAGTGGAATAAATATGAGCCAGGGGATAACACTCAACACATCGAACTTTTTATTAGCATCGGAGGCGATGGTACATTACTTGAATCTGTATCACATATTGGAAATGCGGAGACACCTATACTCGGGATCAATACCGGCCGCTTAGGTTTTCTGGCAACCATTAGCCGAGATGAAACCGAGCGCGCCCTTGCGCAAGTAATGGCCGGACTTTACAAACTGGACAAACGCGCAGTGCTGAGATTGGAGACAAGCACAAACATTTTTGGCAATTTAAATTTCGGCTTAAATGATTTTACAATCGTGAAGAAGGACACATCGTCAATGATCACGATTCACACTTACATCGATGGCGAGTTTTTAAATTCATATTGGGCCGATGGAATTATCGTAGCTACCCCTACCGGATCCACCGGGTACTCGTTGAGTTGTGGGGGTCCGTTAATATTCCCCAGATCGGGTAACTTTGTAATTACCCCAGTGAGTCCGCATACACTTACTGTGCGACCAATCATAGTTTCCGACAGCTCTGAAATTTCATTTAAAGTAGAAGGAAGAAGCAAAAAGTTCCTTGTTTCGCTTGATTCTCGAATGTCTACTGTAGATAATGCAGTGGAGTTGAAGGTTAAGAAGGCAGATTTCAAAGTCAATCTCATCCAACTGGAAGGCCAACACTATTTCAAGACCCTAAGGCAAAAGCTCAACTGGGGTTTGGATATTCGTAATTAATTTTTAGTAGCTTTGTTGTTCGGCTGTCCTATAGTTGTCCTAACGTTAAGCGTTTGATGAGAAAATATGCCTATGTGTGCCTTGCCTTCATCCTGATGGTGTGTGTTTCCAACGAGGGTTTAGGCCAAATGAATCGAAAATCGATCAAGAAGAACAATCGCAGAATTTCACACTTCAAAGGAAAGAAATTTCATTTTGGAAAAGAGAAAGTTTACACGGCTATTGGTGTTTCTCTAAACGCATTGAATTATTACGGAGACCTCGCTCCGCGTCCAAACAAATTTAGCACCGACATCTCGTTTACCAGACCAGCGCTTGGACTTTCGTTTTCACACCGCTTCGGTCCTCGTTATTCAATTACCGCTTCGTTCATGTATGGCACTCTTCGCGGAAGCGATCAGGAATCTGCCGATCGGGGCGATTCAGCAAATGGTATTTTTCGCTTCAACCGAAATCTTTCTTTCAGAAATAGAATCAAAGAACTTTCTGTCGTTGGTGTATTTGATTTGTTTGATAATCAATCAACGTATATCAATCGCGTAAAATGGACACCGTACGCTTTTATTGGTGTTTCTATTTACCATCATAATCCGCAAGCTCAAGCACCTGCCACTGACTTAAAAGGTAATGCGCTGCCACAAGGGGGACAATGGATCGACCTTAAGCCTTTGGGGACTGAAGGTCAGAATAGCACATTACAACCAACCGATGTTAACTACGGAATCAAGCCTTACAAATTAATGCAGGTGGCAATACCATTCGGCCTTGGCGTGCGTTTTAGG
>CBQWHS010000725.1:0-2829 GCA_967728665.1 uncultured Chryseosolibacter sp.
TGAAACTATATCCCGCAGCAGGCTCATTTCTTCCAATGTCCGAGTTGATCGTTGGGATGTCAGCGCGAAGACCTAATGTAACGGTCAATCGACTTGATACTTCATACTTATCTTGAGCATAGAAACCAAGCTGGTATGCCTTTACTTCAACAAGTGGGAATTCGCCAGTTTCATTTGCAGCATATCCTAACTGATATTGTCTCATTTTTCCAACAGTCCCCGCTGCACTTGCGTAAAAGTCAGCTAATGAGTTGAACTGGTAAGCACCATAGAAGAATGGATCGAAGCCGTTCTGGAATTTATAGAACTCGTTGTACGTACCAAGCGTAAGTGTATGCTTGCCCATATAAACGTCAAAATTGTCCGACACCTGGAAAACATTGCTATTCAAAATATTGTAAGCTGAAAAAGGTTCGTAACCAAACGCTGTTAAGTTACCCGTTGGTGCAGTTGTGCCTGATCCATTTCCAATGTCAACCAATGGGAAAAGCTTGCTCGATGTTGGTGTTTCGCGGAAGTCGCGGAATGCTGAATATCCGATCTGAAATTTGTTAGCGTATTTATTGCCGAAGTTGCTCGACAATTCAGCGATAACACTGTTCAAATTATTGTTAATTCTATAGTACGCGCCAAGAAACGGAAGGCCAGTCAAACTTGGTGAACGACCGCCAGTGAATGAGCCACTGCTGCTCGGTGGCACATCACGGTATGAATCGAGGTAGTTGTATTTAATTGAAAACTTATGCTTGTTGCTGATGTTCCAATCAAGTTTGAATGTTCCTTTGTCGTTGTTCTGTTGAAGTTTGTAATTTTCGTAAGCGCCCGGATCATAGCCATACGATTCCTTCAGGAATGTTGAAAGAGCATCAAGATCACTTGCCTGCGCCTGAGAAATATTTGTTCCTGTTGCGCCACCACGTGTTGCTTTGTAAGTCGTTCCTGGTGAATCCTGTCTTTCGCGTTCAAAATTCGCGAAGAAAAAAAGCTTGTTCTTAATGATCGGGCCACCAATTCTAAAACCAGTATTGCTGAATTTGAAATCACTGTATGGACTTTTTACATCACCAACTTTATCACCGACGAGACTTTGATTGCGAGTGAAATAGTATACAGAGCCACTAAAATCATTTGTACCGCTACGCGTAATTACGTTTACACCAGCACCCGTAAAGCTACCTTGAGTCACGTCATACGGAGCAATGTTAACAGCAACTTGATCAACAGCATCTAAACTTACTGCCTGCGCATTCGCCTGACCACCTACTGTTCCGGAAAGTCCGAACGCATTATTGAAAAGCGCTCCATCGATCGTGATGTTGTTATAACCATCACTTCTACCACCGAAGTTAGTTCCACCGAAACCATTAACGCTGGCTTGGGGTGTTAAACGAACGTAGTCTGTTAAACTTCTGCTCAACGTCGGAAGCTGAGTAATTAACTGATTGGAAATGTTTGTCGAAGTGCCTGTGCGTTCAGAATTAAAGATGTCACCTTTAGAAGCCGCAACAATTACTTCTTCAAGTTGCGTTCCACTTTCTGCCAATTGAACATCAACATTGGCCGCATTACCCAACGTCAGAAAAATTCCAGTTTTTTCCTTTGTTTCGTATCCAACGAAGGTAACAGTGATTTTGTAAGGACCGCCAACTTTTGCGTTTGGAATCGTATACCTTCCATCCTCACGGCTAATCGTGCCGTACTGAGTTCCTGAGGGTTCGTGAAGCGCAATAACAGTTGCTCCAGGTAATGTCTCACCTTTTTGATTCTTGACGAAGCCATTAATTGATGCCGTCGTAACGCCTTGCGAATAACTGGCAAAACTTGCCGTTACTGCGAGCGAAAACAGTAGTAGAAATTTCCTCATAGTTTTGATTTTAGGTTAAGAAAAGGGGTTAAAAGAGCGAGGCAAAAATATCCCTTTGATAGTACATTACCTTTACCCATGCTTTAATTCTATCAACATTTTTTTTACAATATGTTAACAACGGTTAGAGTGCCACTGGTATAAAAACACGCTAAACATTTGAGGGATAAAACTTTACTTTCGTAATTCAAGCGTGTTAAAATACCTGAACCCTAATCTCATCATGCTTTCCAAAACTGTCACTTTAATTACGTTTTTGATTACCCTTTCTCTGCACACGTTCGCACAGACTGATTTGTCATATTACCTGCCTGATGCCGTTAATTATGACCCAAAAATTCCGACACCGAAATCAGTAATCGGACATGAAGTTGGTGATTTCCATGTGAGCCACGACAGACTGGTTAACTACATGTATGCGCTAGACAAAGCCTCCGATAGAATATCCCTTGAAGTTACCGGATATACGCATGAAGCAAGACCTTTATTACTCCTCACCATCACCTCTCAGAAGAACCATCAGAACATTGATAATATTCGTGCACAGCATGTGCAATTGACTGATCCTTCCAAGTCATCTAATTTTGACGTCAGCAAAATGCCAGCGGTCTTTTATCTGGGATGCAGCATTCATGGCAACGAAGCCAGCGGAAGTAATGCTGGTTTGCTGATCGCATATCACCTTGCTGCCGCACGGGGCCCGGAGATAGAAAAGGCCTTGGAAAATACCGTCATACTTTTTGATCCCAGTTTTAATCCCGATGGACTGAACCGTTTTTCGAGTTGGGTAAATTCACGTAAGAGCAAATCAGTATCCGCCGACCCTGCAGATATGGAGCACAACGAAGCGTGGCCAGGCGGACGAACAAATCATTACTGGTTTGATTTGAATCGTGATTGGCTAGTAGCACAACAACCGGAATCACAAGCGAGGATTAAAAAATTTCATCAGTGGAAACCGAATG
>CBQWHS010000726.1:0-2828 GCA_967728665.1 uncultured Chryseosolibacter sp.
GTTGCGTTACGTGATGTATCACTGAACACTCCAATATGGTCCTGCAATTTATATCCGCGTCTCTTTTCAAATTCATCGAGAAATGAATCAGTCCAATTTGCGCCGAATACTTCATATGAATCGCAATACATCGAACGGACACCATGCGATAACGTAAACGCAGAATCAAATCGTTGAAGGTATTTTTTCATGGACATGGGCGTGAACGGATCCAGCACCCATCCTTCACCTCCAGGGGCAGCACGCTTTACCTTTTGTTTGACGGCCTCACTTTCAAATTTTCCGTTCGCTACTTTAAATTTTTTAGATGTTTCTTCCATCGAAACATTCGGTCCACCAAATGGCCAACCAGTTCCTGTTGTTAGATCAACACCAAGCTCATGTTTTTTTGCGGTGGCTACCGTGTAATCGAGCAACGCCATCCAACGGTCGCTTAAGAATGGTGTGAATTTCTTCTCATAACCTTTCACACCGTAGATTGGAATAATGTGCACACCGCCAAGGCCAGCGTCCGCGAATTGCTTGAGTTGGTGCTCGATACTATTTTCATCGACAGCGCTTCCCATCCACCACCAATATGTCCACGGTTTAGCAGTTGATTGTGCAGAGCATAGTAGGGATTGTGTTAGAAATAATATTAGCGCAACGATCCGAGGCATAACGACAAGTTAAGTCCTTTTACTAGGACGAAAAAAAAGATCCACTTCCTTAGCCTTTAATCATTCACTTGTGAAAGTGTACATAAAGTCTATAAACTGATATTCAGGAATCCAATTTTTCCACTTTATCAAATTATTAATAGAAGGTTAAACAATTGCAGTATTTCATTTCGCACTATGCGATGCAATCCGGAACCCGGTATTTTGCTATGGTGGAAGAGGTGGTTAAAGAATACAAAAAGATCTACGATCGAGAACTGCGTCACATTAAAGTAATGATGATGTCAAAAAAGAGCACCATGCCTAAAAATGTCTGGCTCAATTTTGTCGCGTCTACCAAACAATCCATTCTCAACAATCCACACAACTTCGTTCGATCAATCCCTGACAAACAAACATTCACGGAAGCAATTGAACTTGTCTTTCACGGTTTTCTCGAGGACCAAAAAATCAGAGATGTGCAGAAGAAATTCAGGATGGGCTAATCAGGCTGTATCTTACTTTCTTAAAATCTTTTCTTTAAGCCGGCAGTAAAACTTGTAATGCCAACCCTTTCTTTTTCAAGAAAAAGAAATTCCTGGTAAGCGATCGATGCTGTGACGTTGATGATGAAATTCCTTGGCAAATTCTTTGACCAGTCCACAGCGAAGAATCCTGAACGAAGATTATAGATAGATTCGGGTGTATAGCCATTCGTTGATTGCAGGCGTCTTTCGTCCGGAGAATATCCGAGGCTATAACGGAATCCCCAATAGTCATCCCGGTTATTTTTATAATAAAGGCGCGCCAGAAATTGATATGTTAGTCCGGCACCTTTCGTGGCGCCTGGTGTGAAGTATTGTCGATATGCAATCCACCAATTCTTAACATACCAACCTAAAGAACCAGTATACATGGTGACCTCCGACGTGCGATTAAAAAAAAGATAGCGCATTCCTGCGGATAACTCGAGGTGTGCCGGAAGTTTAACAAACAATTCCGCGCCCATACGATGTGCGGGAAACAGCACAGTGGATGAATAACCATAATTCAAATACGCATAAGAATTCTTTGTGACTTTTGGATAAATATCAAGCTCTGTTTGGAAACCTCTGCGATCAAAACGCGAAGCGAAATTTTCTCTCAACACCCCCGTTCCCCATTGACTGACACGCGCCACCTGCAGACTTGAATAATTCGCACCTGTAAAATATTTATGGAATGAATCATGGCTGTAAAATACAGCCACAGTATACTTAAGCCTGTTGCTTTTTATTTCTTTCAACAGTGTGGTAGCTTCTGCATTCGCTGGATTCAGTGTTATCAGTTGATTTAAGGTGACCATTGCTCTGTTATCATCCTGAAGCGAATGGAGCGCGCGTGCTTTCTTCAACATAAATCGTTCATCGCTCGGATATGACTTCAGCGCTATTTCTGACTGTGTCAATAAATCCTTGAACTTGTTGTCCCACCATTCTACATCCGTGAGCGCATCAAGGGCTTCATGGTCATCTTTGTGATTTTGCAAAACAACTGAAAATTCTTTTCGCGCTTTTTCATACTCGCTTCGCCAGGCATAAGTCCTTCCTAGTAATGTTCGCGCATCATCATATTTTGGATTTTTTTCGAGTACGTATAACAGCATCTCTTCTGCCTTCTCATATCTTTTTGCAAATGCGTTTTCCCGAGCCAACTTATACACTGCTTCAAGATCCATCTGCCGCCAGTCTGTTTGTGCGGTAACGTTATCGGCACTCGATAATAATAGCGCGGTGAGCGATATCGAAAAAAGGAATGCTTTACTTCCTATCATGACGCCGAAGGATTAGGTTTCTTTTTGTATTGAACAAATCCTTCGCGAGTCATTTCGCCCCACGATTTTTTTCCTTTTATCAAATCAAAATTTCCGCGCAGCGACCACCAAACAACTCGCGGATGAAACCAGAACGGTTCGATCAATGCCGTAAATATCATCTTGGTGACATCACGCTTTTGCGTGTATTTAAAAAACGACATCTCCTCCGCTAGCAGCGCCATCATGGAAATGAAAAATGAAAAAGCATAAACCACCAACAAAAGGCATAGAAAAAACATCCAGTTTACTTTCCCAATAATTACGAGAAGAACAAAAAACAACAAACCGAAAAACTCCACGAACGGAGCAAGCCATTCATAAAAAAACCAGAACGG
>CBQWHS010000727.1:0-2828 GCA_967728665.1 uncultured Chryseosolibacter sp.
CGGATTCTGGCGTCTCAACAAAAAAAGTTCGTAACTTTTATGATTTGCAAGAGTATTCTATAGTCCCAAGATAATTGGTCATTAGGCATTGGATAATTAGGCAAACTTAGAATATAGATAAGGATATGCCGCATGGCATTGATTTGACAAACAAGAATCAAAAATCCAGGATTGTATGTTTAGAAATTATTTGAAAATCGCTTTTCGCAGTCTCATGCGAACCAAGGTTTATTCATTCATTAACATATCCGGCCTCTCGTTAGGCATAGCCTGC
Organism: uncultured Chryseosolibacter sp.; assembly: GCA_967728665.1. GTDB lineage: Bacteria > Bacteroidota > Bacteroidia > Cytophagales > Cyclobacteriaceae > Chryseosolibacter. The sequence continues at coordinate 275 of CBQWHS010000727.1, forward strand.
TGTCTGCTGCTTTCATTGTATGTGTATGATGAATTTGGATATGACCGGCATCACGCGCGGCTCGATGATTTGTACAGAATCGATACTCAGTTTGAAGCCAATCTGGGAAACTTCGATAAACTCGGCAGCGTGTCTCCGCCGATCACGATGACGTTGAAAGAAGAGTTGCCAGAGATTGAAGCCGCAGCCAGGCTCGTTCCCTCATTTGGTGGTCAGAACCTGATTCAATACGAGGGCAACAAATTCTATGAGGCGAATGCCTTTGTTGCCGACTCGACCCTTTTTGACGTTCTCACTTATGAATTCAAAGAAGGCAATCCTAAAAAAGCACTGAGCGATGCCAACACTGTTGTGATCTCCGAGTCAATGGCACAAAAGCTTTTTGGAAATGAATCTGCTCTCGACAAAAGTATCCAAATAAGTCAGGGCGGTGATCCCGTGAACTATAAAATAACGGGGGTTTATAAAAAGAATAAGAGTTTCCTCGATGTTAATTTCTTCACATCCATTATGAGTGAAGGCTCGGGAGAATATATTCGCACGAATCCTGAGGCAGCAGGCGAATGGGCTGGACAAAATTTCGTCGGAGGCTATATCAAATTGGCACCTGGACATTCACGAGCTGCCGTCGAAAAAAAGATCAATGACGTGTTGGTCAAATATGGTTCAGAGGATATGAAGGCATTGGGTTTTCACAAAACATTGTTCCTCGAACCTGTTAAAAATATCTACTTGAAATCCATGGTTGATAAGAGCCAACGGATCACCTATATCTATGTTATTGTTTCCATTGCGCTTTTCATCTTGGTGCTGGCTTGCATCAATTTCATGAATCTCTCCACCGCGAAAGCTACCAAACGTGCTTCTGAAATCGGTATCCGAAAAGTGATGGGTGCCGTCCGCAGTAGCCTGATTCGATTGATTCTAGGTGAGGCCATGCTGGTAGTCGTCATTTCGATCGTCATAAGCATTATGCTTGTACGAGCTGTACTGCCCGTGTTTAATCAACTCTCTGGTAAAGAGTTATCATTCGATGGCGGCAATATCATGTTCTTCGCGATCGCTTTGATCGTCCTGACAATTATCACGGGGGTAGCCGCTGGTAGTTATCCTGCGTTTTACATATCCTCCTTCCAACCTGCCGAAGTATTGAAGGGAAAATTCAAGCTCGGCAACTCATCAGGCAGACTTCGTCAAGGATTAGTTGTATTCCAGTTTATCGTAGCGATCGTGTTAAGTTGTGGCATGCTGGTGATCTCGCGCCAACTCTCATACATGAAGGATAAAAACCTCGGATTCGATCCGAATGCAAAAGTCATTATACCGCTCCGGACTGCTGATGCGAAAAAGGAGTACGAGTCGTTAAAGACCAACCTGGAGCAGATGAGTTCGATAAAAGGCGTTGCCGGAGTAGGCTCTCCTCCTGGTATTCGCATTTTTAATGACATGGCGTTTTATATGGAAGGGAGTAACATGGATAATGCCGTTCTAAACCTCCGGAACAATGTTGACGCGGGCTACATTGAGCAACTTGGAATCAAGCTGATAGCTGGCCGCACATTCACGTCTAACCGTGAAGCTGAGTCTAAAGGTAACCTCATCATCAATCGCGCCTCTGCTAAAAAATTCGGAATGGAACCGGAAAAGATGATCGGACAAAAGCTCTATTTCGATTGGCAAGGAAAGAACTATGCATTTCAAGTGATTGGAGTAGTGGAAGACTACAATCAAACCTCGTTGAAGGAACCTATCGTTCCCATTGCTTTTCAAATGCCCGAAAATCGTGATGAGTATGGTAATATGATTGTGAGCATCAACTCCCAGGCATTTTCTGAATCCATCGCTTTAATTGAGGATAGCTGGAAGAAACAAGTTAACGATGCGCCGTTCGAGTACACATTCCTGGATGACAATATCCAAAAGCAATACGATGAAGACAGACGCCTGTCTTCCATCATTACTTACTTTACTGTGTTCGCCTTAATCATCTGTTGCCTGGGATTATATGGGCTATCATCTTTCATGGCTGAAAGACGCCTTAAGGAAATTGGCGTGAGAAAAGTCATGGGCGCGAGCGTGAGCCAGATTGTAACGATGATGTCAAAGGAGTTTGTAAAGCTTGTGATACTGGCTTTCGTGATTGCTGCTCCATTGGCCTGGTATGCAATGAGCAAATGGCTGCAAGCGTTCGAATACAAAATGGCGTTGGAAGTTTCGCTATTCTTCTTCGCCGGGTTGACCGCAGTTGTCATCGCATTGCTTACAATTACTTACGAGTCGTTGAGGGCAGCGAATGCTGATCCTGCGCGAACGTTGAGAAATGAATAATTGCCTCGGCAGACTTCCAAATTCAATTGACCACTGTTTCGACAGTGGTTTTTTTTTAGTTTTTAATCGCGCATCAGAATCTTTAACGCTTGACCCTGGTTGGTGCAAATTGCGTTATTCTAATTCTCTTGTGATCTGAAATTGAGGATCGGCAAAAAAACTGTCATTGAATCTTAAGACTCTTACTCGGCTTTTAATCGTGTGGCGGGATTTACCAATGCTGCCT
>CBQWHS010000728.1:0-2822 GCA_967728665.1 uncultured Chryseosolibacter sp.
AAAAGTCGGTGGCGAGAACAATGCGTTTACCAACACTGATATCACCAATTATTATTTAACAGTTCCTGCAACAAATATCGAAACAGGTTTCTGGCTGGAATCAGATCGAATGTTGAGCCTCTCGTTTGATCCGCAGGTTCTTGAAGTTCAACGCAAAGTGGTAATTGAGGAATTCAAGCAACGCTATCTCAATCAGCCTTATGGAGACGTGTGGCTGAAGCTACGTCCGTTAACGTATAAGGTTCATCCTTACCAGTGGGCAACGATTGGAAAAGAAATCAGTCACATTGAAAACGCAACGATGGACGATGTGCGTGACTTCTTTTTTCATCACTATGTGCCCAACAACGCAATATTAGTTGTGGCCGGAAATGTAACAACGCAACAAGTAAAAGATTTATCAGAAAAATGGTTTGGCCCTATTGCTGCGCAAAAATCGAATGGACGCAAACTTCCAAGCGAACCGGCGCAAACGTCAAAACGTGTAGTTGAAGTAGACGCAAATGTTCCTGCAAGCGCGCTTTACAAATCATATCACATGCCGGGAAGATTTCATTCGGATTATTATACAATCGATTTGTTAAGTGACATTTTGAGCAGAGGTCAGTCCAGTCGTTTATATCAAAAGCTTGTTAAGGAGAAGGAAATTTTTACCTCTATTTCATCTTTTGTTATGGGCACAATCGATCCTGGCCTTCTTGTTGTCAACGGTCGGTTGAGAAACGGCATCAAACTGAAAGAGGCTGAAAAACATGTTGATGAAATAGTCAGCGAGCTCGTTGAAAGTGGTACGACTGACAATGAACTTCAAAAAGTAAAAAATCAAGCATACTCAACCCTGGAATTTGGCGAAGTGGAAGTAATGAATCGCGCGATGAACCTGGCCTTCGCGAAACTTTCGGGTGATGCTGATCTTGTAAATAAAGAAGGATCTGAAATAGAAGCTGTAACGGCAGACGACATCAAGCGGGTTGCGAAACAAGTGTTACGGGATGAAAACTCAAGCGTGATGTATTACAACGCAGTTCCAAAATAACGATCAGGATTTCTTCCGAAAATATTCACACGCAAACACTTATACCACAAACATGAAAATTCGTGTTGGAATGGGTTTCGACGTTCATCAGCTTGAAACTGGTCGCGACTTCTTTCTTGGCGGCATCAAATTAAAATCAGACAAAGGAGCTGTTGGTCATTCCGATGCTGACGTTCTCATTCATGCCATTTGTGATGCATTGCTTGGTGCTGCGAACCTTCGCGACATTGGATTTCATTTTGCAAACACAGACAATCGCTGGAAAGGAATGGACAGCAAGTTTTTTCTGAAAGAAGTGACGAGAATGCTTTCAGAAAAAGGTTGGAAAGTTGAAAATGTGGATTGTACGCTGGCGCTTGAAAGACCGAAAGTAAATCCACACATTGATGAAATGAAAAAAGTTTTGGCACCGCTCATGAATATTACTGTGGAAGATGTTTCAATAAAAGCAACAACTACTGAAACACTTGGATATGTTGGAAGACATGAAGGAGTGAATGCATATGCCGTGGCACTCATCTCCAAAGACTAATCAAATATTCCAGCAGCGCCGCAAAATTTGACGAAAATGCCGATAGAGATTATCACTACAGGAGATGGATCTCATTCACTCTTGAACACCGATCTTGATGAAACTTATCATTCCCGTCACGGTGCTGTTCAGGAATCGAAACACGTATTTATCAAAAACGGTCTTGACTTTTTCTATGATCGGCGTTCGCAAAACTCAATTGAAATTTTTGAGATGGGATTCGGAACAGGACTCAATGCGTTTCTTACAGCCCTATGGGCAGATGAAAAAAGACTCAACGTTTCTTTCACGTCATTAGAATTATTTCCACTTCAGAAAAATATTTACGAGAATCTGAACTACACACCATTGCCAGCCGAAGCAAATTTATTTCGTTCACTTCACGAATGTCAGTGGGAAACTGTAAATGCTCTGACTACAACATTCAAGCTCAATAAAAAAAAAAGGCGAACTAGCGGTTACAGATTTTCAACCCAACAGTTTTGATATCGTCTTTTATGATGCCTTCGCACCAAGCAAGCAACCCGAACTTTGGAATTTTGATATTATTTCAAAAGTTGCTTCCTGGATGAGGCCAAATGGAATTTTTGTCACGTATTGTGCGAAAGGTCAGTTGAAAAGAGACCTCAAAACGGCTGGTCTTGAGGTTGAAACACTTTCCGGGCCTCCCGGAAAGAAGGAAATGGTGAGAGCGTTAAAATTTTAACATCTAACCGGGTTTGTGGTTGCTAAAATTTCAATCGTTTTCGCTTTTACTATATTTTTTCAAAATCCGATGAGCTGCAAACGTTGACGTTTTATATTTTTAAAAAGATTTTGATTCATTTCTAAAAAGAATCGAAATATTTCGTCTCTGTATACTCCCGCCCCAATAAACTTCTGTTTGTTCTGTAACTTTAAAAAATTTCTTTGGTGAATTCAGACGCCAATTTGACTCACCTTGATTGCCTAAGTTATGACGAAAACAACCACCAAAAGTCTCTACACTCCCGAGCTCGAACACGATGCCTGCGGCATTGGGTTTATTGCCAACATCAATGGAACAAAATCCAACAATGTGCTACGCGATGCGCTAACGATGCTCGAAAATATGGAGCACCGTGGAGGAAAAGGCCACAACGCTAAAACCGGTGACGGTGCTGGTGTTCTGATCCAAATTCCGCACGATTTTTTAGCTGAAGAAGCAGCTCGTCTTGGATTTGAGCTACCAGCTGCCGGCACATATGGTGTCGGAATGGTTTTCTTTCCGCGTGA
>CBQWHS010000729.1:0-2818 GCA_967728665.1 uncultured Chryseosolibacter sp.
CCCAAGGGGGGGTAAAGTTAATGAAATCGAATAATCTCTACTATGGAATTTTACCGGAGATGTTCCGATCAATCCATGGTTGATAACACCACTACCCGCGTACTTTTGATCATCCGAATTAAATACCTCTTTCCACTGGCCGCGGTACGGAACGCCAACACGGTAATGGTATCTTACTTCAGGTGTAAAATTGCAAACCACAATCATCAAATGCTCCTTTTCATCTCCCTGACGCTGGAACGCTACTACACTATTTTCATGATCACTATAATCTATCCACTGAAATCCGCGATGATCAAACGAATGCAGATATAACCCGGGTTCAGTTTTATAAAGCTCATTCAAATCGCGGATCAGTTTCTTAACGCCCTGATGCACGGGATAATCCAGTAAATGCCATTCAAGACTTCGCTCATGGTTCCATTCCGAACTCTGGCCGAACTCTCCTCCCATAAAAATAAGTTTCGAGCCAGGGTGTGTGAACATATAACCGAATAGCAATCGAAGGTTGGCAAATCTTCTCCATTCATCTCCTGGCATTCTTCCCAACAAAGATCCTTTACCATGAACAACCTCGTCATGCGAAAGAGGCAACATAAAGTTCTCGGTGAAGGCATACATGATGCTGAACGTGATCTCATTTTGATGATACTTCCGATGTATCGAATCCAGTTGAAAGTAATGAAGCGTATCGTGCATCCATCCCATCATCCATTTTTGGCCGAAGCCCAATCCACCGAGATAAGTCGGTTTGGAAACGCCAGTCCAACTTGTCGATTCTTCAGCAATCGTTACAACATCCGGAAATGTTCCATATACCACTTCGTTAAATTCTTTGAGGAAATTAATCGCATCGATATTCTCATTGCCACCGTACTGATTCGGAATCCACTCTCCGGCGTTGCGCGAATAATCGAGGTACAACATGGAGGCTACAGCATCTACACGCAGGCCATCAATGTGATAACGCTCGAGCCAGAACAATGCGTTACTGATAAGGAATGATCGGACTTCATTTCTTCCGTAATTAAAAATATAACTCTTCCAGTCCGGATGAAAACCCTTGCGGGGGTCTTCATGTTCATACAAATATGTTCCATCAAATTTGTAAAGGCCATGACTATCGCCTGGAAAATGTGAAGGCACCCAATCGAGAATAACACCGATGCCTGCCTTATGAAAGCAATCAACCAGATACATAAAATCTTCCGGGCTTCCATAACGACTTGACGGTGCGAAGTAGCCTGTCAACTGGTATCCCCACGATCCGTAAAACGGATGCTCCATAATCGGAAGAAATTCTACATGTGTAAAACCGGCATCCTTTACATATGCTACCAATTGATCTGCCATCTCAGGATATGACAGCCATTGATTTTCCGCTTTTCGTCTCCAGGATCCCAAGTGAACTTCATAAACGGAATAGGCTTTCGGTTTCGATGCTACAGCTTTTCTCTCTGAAAGCCATGCCTGATCTTTCCAATCATATTTGGGACTCCAAATGATAGATGCAGTCCGTGGAGCCTGCTCGCAGAATGTTGCAAATGGATCCGCTTTCTCAAGGTACTCCCCTGTATTAGAATGAATCGCATATTTATAAGCCTCTCCATGTTTGATCTCAGGAAAAAATCCTTCCCAAATTCCGGATTGATCCCAACGCGGATGTAGTTTCTGTTGACCGTCAGTCCAATGATTAAAATGTCCGATTACAGAGACGGCTTTGGCATTCGGCGCCCATACAGCAAAGTAGGCACCTTCCTGTTTTTCAAACGTCACGATTTTCGCGCCTAGCTTTTCATACAATTTGTAATGTTTGCCAGACTTAAAAAGATGGATATCGAAATCGGTGAGAAGTGAAAAATTCTCTATCGTTTCATTTTCTTTGGATGATTTCTTTGCCATTGACGGTTGTTTTGAATTGTTATTTCTTCGCCGATTCTTTTTCCTGAATATAACGGTTCACCAGGTAATAGATACCGCGCAATGGAACCATTATCCAGTCAGGGCGGGCATTCAATTCATATCCTAATTCATAAATTGCTTTTTCAATTAAAAAAGTACGGATCAGTACATCATTTTCGTGAGAAAGATTTGTACCCATTCCCATTCGTTCCATGTATGCTCCGAGGTAAAAGCGGCTTACGTAATGTTGCCATTGCTCGGCAGCCTGCTCCAAAGTCTCCATGTCTTTCTCCCGGTAATTCTCATTCAGTAAAATTTTGCCAAAGGCAGCATAATGAAACGACCTCATCATGCCGGCGACATCCTTGAATGGATTTTTCTTTAACCGACGTTCACTAAATGAAAAACCCGGTTCGCCTTCAAAGTCTATGATAACAAAATCTTTTCCGGTGAATAAGACTTGACCAAGATGAAAATCTCCGTGAATACGAATTTTAGTTGCATTGATCTTCGTTTGATAGATCTCGCTGAACGATTCCATAATCGTGTCCTCAAGTGCCAGGACTTTCTTTGCATATTCCTGTACAGGAATGTCCAATTTGCTCATTGATGATTCAAGCAAGCCAAAACGATCGCGCAGTAATTTTCTCAAAGACGAATAGAGCGATCGCTGGTAATTGGCCGAAAATGGTTCAGGTGCAAATGCCGGATTCGAGGAATCAGACGCTAACGCTAAATGCATTTCTGCCGTCCGTTGACCAAGGCGCACCACTCTTTCATAAAATCCTCTGCCGATTAATTCCTGAATCAATTCGGGAGACTCATCAAACTTCAATGCTGCCTTGTTAATCAGCTTTGGCAATTTTAAACCTTTTGACTTGGCGATAATGCGCTCATAATAACGTCCTACTGAATC
>CBQWHS010000730.1:0-2803 GCA_967728665.1 uncultured Chryseosolibacter sp.
CAATTATGGATTTGTGGTAATTTTGCGGACTTCGTCCAACACAAAATGCCATTGCTTTTTAGCAGCGATCTCTTAATTTTTGCCCGACCTTTTTTTCAGTCTATCAAGTTGACTGGTATATCTTTTCCATTGTTGGTCAGCGCTATTCAAATTGATTTTTAATAGCGATGAAAAATAAACTACACTATTCTTTTCTTCTTTCTCTTTTAATAATTGGAACATTAGTTCTGATATCGAAGCTTCCACGGTTTTCTGTAGGAGGCGTCACGTTTAAGAAATATGATTTATTTGCGGATGTTAAAACTGCCGCTTCCGATACCGTGATAGCGAAAGAACAACGCATTCCCGATTCAGTTGTCGTCAAACAGGATTCCATTGCTCATAAAATTCAGGAAAAGTGCAAACCTGGAATTACCTGCATTGAAGATTACAGCAAAAATAAGACAGCGCTGAAGAAATTTCTGAAGGCACTTTCGTCTGTAAAAAATTCTAAGAATCGTGTGAGAATTGCTTTCTATGGAGACTCGTTCATCGAAGGTGATGTTTTCTGTGGAAGTTTTCGCGATTCACTTCAATCCATTTATGGTGGAAGAGGTGTCGGGTTTGTTCCCATCACGTCAGAAGTCACATATTTTAGAAAAACGATCCGGCACAAGTTTGCAAACTGGGAAACCGAATCTCTTGTTGCAAAAGCACCACGGACTACGGAACTTGGTCCTTCCGGGCATTGCTTCGTTCCGCGCGAAGGAAATTGGGTTGAATACAAACCGTCAAAATTGCGATACCTTCGTTCGTTCGCTGACATTAAATTATATTATAAAACACCGATTGATGGCGTGTTGAATTATTCCATTGACTCAGCAGCTTTTGTGGATGCATTAACCCAATCAAAAGGAATTCAGGAATGGAGTTATCGGGGAAAAAATATTCAGTCTGTTAAATTTGAATTTTTTCCCTACGACACCATAAATGTTTATGGTGCAAGTTTCGAAGATGGCCCTGGCGTCTATGTCGACAACTTTTCACTTCGGGGAAATTCGGGAATGAATCTTACTTCCATTTCTTCCCAGATTTATAAGGATTTTAACAAGTATCGCAAATACAAATTGGTTATCCTTCAATTCGGTTTGAATCTCATCACGGAGCAATCATTAAATTTTAATTCATATGCTGAGCGCATGATCGCTGTTATCACGCAATTGAAGAAAGATTTTCCGGATGCCAGTTTTCTATTGCTTGGAATTAGCGATCGTAGCAGCAACGTGACCGGAGGATATCGAACCATGGCAGCTATTCCTGCTATGCGGAACGCGCAACGTTTGATCGCTCAGCAGACTCGTATTGCGTTTTGGGATATGTTTGATGCGATGGGTGGCGAGAACAGCATGGTTAGATATGTGAGTGCCGATCCGCCATTGGCAGCGAAAGATTATACTCACTTGAATTTTATTGGCGGAAAAAAATTAGCAGGAGCGCTGGTGAAAAGCCTCGTTTATGAAAGTCGCAGGAAAAAATAGTGCAAACAAAATGATGAAGGCACACATGAAATTTATTTTCGTTGTGTGTTTTACTTCGTTGCCGCTTTTTTCGTCCGCCCAACTTCAGGACACCATCTTATTTTCTTACAAAACATACGGATTGGAAAACGATTCGTTGAATGTCATTCAGAATGAATCATTCCTGGAGGATTTTTATAAGTCGTTGTATCAACTGAGGCGAAACAGTGATTCTGTTATCAATATAATTCACTTGGGAGATTCTCACATTCAGGCGGATTTTCTCACCAGTATCGTGAGGCGAAATTTTCAGAAGAGATTTGGTAACGCTGGGCGCGGATTAATTTTTCCGGGTCGGGTAGCGGGAACGAACGAGTCTTTTAACATCGTGAGCTCTTCAACGGTTCTGTGGACATCCAGGAGAGTTGTGCAACCTTTGCGTTCATTGCCCATTGGAGTGAGCGGTTTAACGATTCGAACAAATCAACCTAATGCAATGCTTAATGTTTATATGCGTGATTTGTGGATGGACTATTCATTTAACAAGCTGACGTTGTTTTACGAAAAGAGTGATTCGAGTTTTCACTTTATGGTAAGAGACACTACCAATCGCCAGCTTGGTGTAATACAGAGTAACGTGAACGGTTTTAAAAATCATGAGTCAATCACGTTTCAACCTCCCATTGAAGCGGTTTCCTTCGAAACGATAAGGGCAAACGAAATTCAAAATCATGCTACACTCTTTGGACTTCAAATTGAAAATGGAAAACCTGGAATTGAATATCACGCTATAGGGGTCAATGGAGCGAAGTATGAACAATATAATTCCGCTTCACTTTTTGCAGAACAAACTCAAATTTTAAACCCTCGCCTCATTATCATCTCGTTGGGAACAAACGAATCCCAGGCTGCTCCGATAGTGGATAAAAATTTCTTGCTTCAGGTAGATTCCCTGGTGAGAAAACTTTCGGGTGTCAATCCAAAAGCAAAAATAATTTTAACGACTCCACAAGAAACTTTCCGAAAAAGAGTTCGTCCTAATCCGGGTTCGCTCGCAATACGAAATCAGATCATTCAATATGCTGTTGAGAATGGTTTAGCATTCTGGGATTCTTATACTGTGATGGGAGGAGCTGGTTCTGCGAATGCCTGGCGGAAAGCCGGACTTCTTAGACCCGATGGTGTTCATTTAACAATACAGGGATACGAATATCAGGGGAACTTATTTTTTAATGCATTGATGAAAGGTTATAACAACTATGTTTCAGTTCAACGTCCATAAGTTCTTTGAGCAGTTTGCTTATCAT
>CBQWHS010000731.1:0-2802 GCA_967728665.1 uncultured Chryseosolibacter sp.
ACTATACGGCAGTTGGGAATGTTGTGACGCCGGAAAAAGATTTCTCAGGCACATTAACCATTCCGGTTCAGGTAAGTGACGGAACCCTAACGAGTAATGTTTTCTCACTTCAGGTTGTTGTCAATGCTGTCAACGATCCGCCTGTCATTACAGGGCAGCAACCTTTGGCAACACCGGAAGATATTCCAATTGTGCTTCTGCCGACTCACCTTGTGGTGACTGATCCTGACAATACTTATCCCATAGGCTTTACGTTGCAAATTGCACCGGGCGAACATTATAGTGTTTTAGGAAATGTGATAACACCGTCCCAGGATTTTTCTGGGACATTGAATATTACAGTAACGGTGAATGACGGAATTGACTTGAGCGCGCCTTTTATTTTGCAGATACAGGTAGGTGACTCAAATGATCCCCCGGTGATCACAGGCCAGGTAGCGTTGACAATAAACGAAGAGGAGACACTTACACTTTTGTTGTCCCACCTGATTGTAAGTGATCCCGACAATCCTTATCCGCAAGGTTTTAGTTTGTTGATTTCCCAAGGAACTAATTACACAACGTCTGGTGATGCGATCACGCCATCGGCAAATTTTTCAGGAACGTTATCGGTGCCTGTTCGTGTCAATGACGGCGTGAATAACAGTCCAATGTTTGATTTGAAAATTCAGGTGAACGCGATTAATGATGCGCCTTATTTTGATCCGATAGGGGATCAAAAAATCCTGGAAAATTCTTCTACAACAAAATTATCAATAACAAATATTTCCAAAGGTCCGAATGAAAATGATCAGCAAATAACCTTTGTCGCAACATCCTCCAACACCAGCATTGTACCGAATCCTTCGGTCGATTATGCCGGCACTACCAACTCGGCAACGCTTTCATTTGCGCCTGCTCCTAATATATCTGGAACGGTGACAATCACTTTGCTGGCGATTGATAATGGCGCTACCGGACCGCCAAACCAAAACTCTTTCTCCAGAGCTTTCTTATTGCAGGTGGATGAAATTAATGCAGCGCCAACGCTCGATCCGATCGTCGACAAAACTGTGCTGGAAGATGCCGCCCAACTTGCTGTTGACCTTACGGGGATTAGTGCCGGGCCAGGGGAGAATCAAAACCTGACAGTTGAAGTCTTCGCAGACAAGGCAGATTTATTCGAAGTTTTATCGATAACATATACAAGTCCGCAAGCCACAGGAAGACTAGACGCTAAACCGAAGGCCAATGCCAATGGCGCAGCAAAGATCACGGTAAAAGTTACAGACAATGGTTCTGCAACCCCTCCAAGCATTAATAATTTTTATCGTACTTTTTTATTTACGATTCAGTCCGTCAACGACCCACCACTGTTTGTCTCAAAACCAGTTGCATTGGCGATTGTCAATGAACCTTACGAATACATTGCAGAAATCTCGGATGTTGAAACGAACAACCTCGCCGTTTCAGCTGTGTCTATTCCCGGCTGGGCTACACTCACATCGATTGGCAATGGGAAGGCGAAGCTTTCAGGCGTTGCACCGCCCACTGCTGCAGGAACATCAACAATAACTCTACAAGTGAACGATGCAGGATTAATTGTACAACAGCAATTTAATCTTGTTGTGAACAACAGGCCAACCGTGACTTCCTTCGCAGTCTCAATGCTTGAAGATGTCAGCTATCGTTTTTCGGGAGCAGAGTTTTCGACTGCGTATTCCGATATCAATCAACAGCCGATCACGAAGATATTAGTAACAAGACTTCCCCGTAACGGTAAATTGTTTCGCGATGAACTGGAACTCAAGTTGAGTGACACCATTGATTTTGCTTCGGTTGCTTCAATAACCTATAAACCGAATTTGAATTACTTTGGTACAGACATCATCGGCTGGAAAGCAAGTGATCCGTACAGCTATAGTTTGAATCCGGCTGAAATAAACATCAACATCCAAGCTGTAAATGATCCGCCATCCTTCGATTTTGAAACAGATTCGTTGCAGTTCGAAGTAAACGGTGAGCCCAAAGCATTGACTGAGATCTTCCAGGTGCAGGATCCTGATGACGACAGCCTGGCTCAGGCTGAGGTCGGATTTCGTTCACAGAATTTCAGACTGGATCTCGATGTGCTCACGTTTGAAAATAGTCTGAACGTTAAGGGTAATTATGATTACATCAATGGAAAAATTCTGTTCTCAGGCCACGCACCTGTCGTGGAATACGACCAGGTGATCAGGAGCGTTCGTTACAATCATCTGAATACACTCGATCCACAATTAGAGTCGAAGTATGTATATGTGAAATTGAATGATGGACATGTTTGGGGTGAACCAAAGGATCGTGTGGTTGAGCTTCGATATACCTTTATTGAACTTGAAATTCCAACGGGATTTACGCCGAATGGTGACGGAGCCAATGATATGTGGGTGATTACCCGGCCAGGTGGACTCGACAAGTTGGGCAATGCAGTCATTCGCGTTTTTAACAGGCGCGGAGTGGAGGTTTTTAAGAAGGAAGGTTTTGATCGTATGTGGGATGGAACGATGAATGGCGAGACGCTTCCGGCGGACACATACTTCTACACCATAGATTTGAATCTGAGAAATAAAAAAACGTATAAAGGGGTCGTAACAATTTTACGATAGGGGGCATGAAAAAAATATTTTTTGTTTGCGCGATGACGAGTGCGGCATGGTTGTGCGAAGCGCAATACGTTCCGAACAATTCGCAGGGATTTCAGTTTATTTATTTGTACAATCCTGCCTTCACAGGCGTTGAAAATTTTGATGACGTGAAGTTTGGTTATCGTTACCAGTGGGC
>CBQWHS010000732.1:0-2793 GCA_967728665.1 uncultured Chryseosolibacter sp.
AAATCAAACTTATGATCAAGAACTTCATAAACGTTGCTCTGCGAACATTCCTTGCAAACAAAGCCATCTCGTTCATTCATGTGTTGGGGCTCGCCATCGGTATCAGTGCCTCATTAATTGTCTTTCTTATCGTCCGGTTTGAATACAGTTTCAATGGATTTTCAAAACAGAGTGATCGCATTTACCGCGTTGTCATGGATTTTAAATTCGGCGATGTTAATGGACATGGCTCGGCAGTACCTGCGCCACTGGCAAATGCTGTTGCAAATGAGGTCACAGGAATTGACGCAACGGTACCGGTATTGCAATTTCAGGGAGATGCATCAGCTAACGTTGAAATATATCGCGCATCCGGTGAGCCCGTTATTTTCAAGAAGCAGAATGACATAGTTTTCACTAACCCAAATTATTTTGACATTGTACCCTATGAATGGATTGCTGGTGACGCACGGTCGGCCCTTGATGAACCTTTTTCGGTTGTCCTTACGGAAAGCCGCTCCAGACAATATTTTCCAGGAATAGATTTCAACTTGGTGCGTGGAAAAGAAATCAAGTACAACGATGAAGTGAAAGCGCTGGTTACCGGTGTGGTGAAAGACCTGGACGGACCTTCCGATATTTCATACAGCGAATTCATTTCTTATTCCACCATTGCCAAAACCAATCTTCATCAAAATTTTATGATGGATGTCTGGAACGATTGGATGGCGTACTCCACCTTATTTGTGAAGCTTTCCCCCGCAAATGACCGCGCTAATGTATCCATGCAATTAAACCACCTATTCAAAAAGTATAACACCGCGAAAGACAATTCGGGAACGAAAATAGAAATTGGACTTCAGCCTTTAAGTGACATTCATTTCAACGCGAACTATGCAGCCTTTAACCAAAGGGTTGCAAACCCAAAAACGCTTTCGGGTCTCTTCGCGATAGCTGTGTTTTTGCTTTTGTTAGCGTGTATCAACTTTGTTAATTTATCAACGGCACAGGCTACACGCAGGGCTAAAGAAATTGGCATACGCAAAACTATCGGAAGCTCCAGGAGGAATCTCGTCATTCAGTTCCTGGCAGAAACTTTCTTTATCACATTGCTCTCGGCAATCGTTTCAGTGAGCATGACACCTTTGTTGTTAGAGCTGTTTAGTGATTTCATACCGCCCGGTATATCGTTTCCCAGTACAGGTGATCCACTCATGTTCCTCTTCCTCGTTTCATTGATTTGTGTTGTGACGATTCTTTCGGGTATCTATCCCGCCTTGATTCTTTCGAAGTTTCGCCCTGTACAAGTATTGAAAAATCAAATGGTCGGAGCAGCTACGCGAAGCGGTGGCATTAGAAAATTTCTTACTGTATCGCAATTTGCAATTGCCCAGTTCTTCATCATAACTGCCTTTATGGTGTCGAAGCAGATCCATTTTTCGTTGAACCAGGAGCTAGGTTATCGTAAAGAGGCAATCATAAGTTTTCCAATACCCAGAGATACCGTTGCGGACCACCGTGAAAAAATGCGAAACGAAATACGGTCGATGCCGGAGGTTCAGAAAGTAAGCATCGGTTTTGTCTCTCCAGCAATGGAAGGAGCTGCCTTTGGAAACATATCTTATAAGAAAGAAAGTGGAGAAGAGGTTAAGGTTAGCGTTCAGGTAAGGTGGGGCGACCCTGATTACATTGATCTTTACAAAATCAAAATCATCGCAGGAAGAAATGTTAATGCCGGAGAAAATATCAACGAAGTTTTAATCAACCAGAGTTATTCAAAAGAACTTGGGTTTACTTCGGAACACGATGCCATTGGCAAAGAGCTTACCATGGGTAATGGCAGCAAGTCTACAATCGTCGGTGTGATGAAAGATTTTCATGAAGGGTCCACGCACGTTCACATTGGTCCAATCGTGTTTCGTTCGGGAAATGATGGTAATTTTTTTCATGTCGCATTAGAACCAAAGAATGCGGGAGGAAAAACATGGCAGAATGCCATAAGTAAAATTGAGAAAGTATTCCACGATGTTTATCCCGCGGAAGAATTCAAATACAATTTCTTTGATCAAACAATTGCTCGCCTCTATGCAACGGAACAGAAAATGTCACGATTGTTGAACTGGGCGATGGCATTATCAATTCTGATTAGCTGCCTTGGTCTTCTTGGTCTCGTGATGTATACCGTACAGACGCGCACCAAGGAAATTGGCATGCGCAAGATACTTGGTGCATCAATCTCGAATATTATTGCGCTTTTGTCAATGGAGTTCGTTCAACTTGTGATTATTGCTTTCGTTATCGCCTCGCCTATGGCTTGGTTCGCAAGTGATCAATGGCTGCAAACTTTTGCATATCGGACAGGGATAAGTTGGTGGGTCTTCGCCGTGAGCGGAATTTTTTTACTTGCTATTGCGATGATCACGATCAGCTCGCTAACCATTAAGACTGCAACAGAAAATCCGGTGAAGAGTTTAAGGACAGAGTAAACACAATTCAGACCGTTGACTCATAGACCGATGAAGGCATAAAACCACTGCTTGTCCTCCATCAGGAATTTGATTTCGCCAGTATCATCAAGATACGCGAACTGGGGGCTGCAGCCGACATTGTCAGTATGGGAACGCAGAGTCTGAACAGTACCAGATTTTCGTTCACTGCGTATACGCCGCGGAAGGAGTAAGTGGTGTTAATTCTACGTTCGACAATCTCAAAAGTGTTCACATTGATTTTTTGTAGGTAGTGCGGACCGCTGCCATTGCCATGGATGAGAAAATAATACTCTCCATACCGATCAGCTTCATAGTTAAAGTAATT
>CBQWHS010000733.1:0-2784 GCA_967728665.1 uncultured Chryseosolibacter sp.
GGCTTGGGTAATATCCAAATACTTCTTTTTGAAAAATATACTGTCAGGTTTGTTCACGAGATAATTTCCTGCCCACTTGCCGGTGAAATAACCGACAGTAGATCCGGCAACCGCAGCAACAATTAACAAGGGAACTAGCAATGCCACGTTCATGTCGATATACTGAGTATCACTGAGAAGGCCGGCAACAAATAATAAGGAGTCTCCAGGAAGGAAAAAACCAAAAAACACACCCGTTTCAGCAAATATTATAATCAATAGAAGGGTGAGTCCCCCATATTGTATGATTTTTTCGGGATTGAACTGTTCCAGCAGAACAAAAAAATTCATCACGTGCGCCTCAATACTCATTGTAAGATTATTTGAATCATATGCGACCAGCCTAAAAAAAAATACGCCACACCATATGAGTTTCAAGCAATTCACGCTCTATGGATGCAACCACCATCAGAATTCCATAAAAGAATAAGAACAAACTTTCCTTAATATCATTCTCAGGGCCGTTGCCCTGTTGGCAAAGGCGGCAAGGTAAAACGAAAATTATAATTCAGAATAACTACCTGTCAAAATTTTTACGTAGCCAAGCGACCAAAAAGCCAAAGGGTTTTTTGCTGAAAGTATTTTATGTGTGACTTTTACACATTCAACGATTTTATGCAGGTAATATAGTTTCTGATGAGAATTCTTACACGAAGATGAAGACAAATAGCCTTTTACGTACCTTGTTCTCGTTCCTAGACGCCTATGAAACTTACCAAAGCCAGTCGCATAACGCTTGTTTTTGCTGCCGTTGGATTGATTGTGACATTTATTACAATTTATGTTCAACAGAGTATTTTAAAAAGTTATAATCATAACCTGCCATTTCTTCGCGTGGCAGACAATGCTCAAAAGCAGGTACTTCAATCAAATCTTGTATATCAGGCGCTCTTAAGGGGAGACAATACAAAGACATTTGAAAACGATGTGCTGGGAAATCTAAACTCAACTCTCAGCCTTGTTCAGGCTGCCTATGACGGAAGAACATCTGACTTCGGGACGTTTGAGAAACCTTCGGATGAAGAAACACGAGCAACGCTGAAAGAAGTAACCATTGGGTTGGAGAAGGTAATTGTCACTGCAAAATCTCGTATGGATTTGTTGAGACTATCTCAGCCTGGCGAAAAAATTGACGCGCAATATTATATTGAGTATGAAGCGCTGCTGAAAACTTTAAATCGACTTTCAATTCATATCAATGCAGCTGTTGCAGCAGAGCACTCATACTTAAACACACTGTCGTGGATAACAAACGTGTTGATTTTTTTCAGCTTCGGATTGTTATGTCTGTTGATTTATCGCCTCCAGTCTGCGAGTGACAAATTGAATGCTGATAATTCTTCGAGACTGCAGGAGGAAACCAGGCGCGTTAGTACACTTTCTCAATTCATCGAAGCAGTTTCTGCCGGGAATTATAATATCGAATTGAATAGTGAATCGTCGGATGACAACCTGACAAACACGCTGATTACTATGCGCGACAAGCTGAAGGAAAATGCAGAAGATGATCGCAAAAGAAATTGGTCTACTACTGGCCTTGCTCAAGTTGGCGAGATCCTTCGTGCTTCCGGTCAATCTTCTGCCGATTTATATGACAGCATTATAAAATTTGTAGTGAAATACACCAAGAGTAATCAGGGCGGACTATTCATTCTCAATGATGATGAAGAAAAAAATAAGTTTCTCGAGTTGGTGGCGTGCTATGCTTTTGAACGAAAGAAATTTCTGACTAAACAAATTCAGATTGGTGATGGACTGGTGGGACAGTGTTTTCTCGAGGGAGAAAGAATTTATCTTCTCGAAGTTCCCAACGAGTATGTAAGCATCACTTCTGGCCTTGGTGGATCCAATCCCAATGCATTGCTGATCGTACCGATGAAAATCAATGACAAAATTTATGGTGTGATTGAGCTTGCATCTTTTCACAAGTATGAAGAATATGAAATTGAATTGGTTGAAAAACTTGCTGAGAGTATCGCGTCCACTATCTCCAATGTTCGTGTAAACGACACAACCCGTATTCTCCTTGAGAAAACTCAGCAACAAGCTGAGGAGATGAAGTCGCAAGAGGAAGAGATACGTCAGAACATGGAGGAACTGGAAGCTACGCAGGAGGAGATGAGAAGGAAACAAACAATTCTTGAACAAGAACTTCAGCAATCGCAGCGGCAGGCAGAAATCCTTCGCGAGCAAGAGAAAAAACTGACAGAATCTCAGGATACATTACAGGCGATAGTTGATAATATCCCTCGGGCGATTTTCTGGAAAGATAAAGATCTTAACTTCATGGGATGCAACCGGATTTTTGCGGATGTAGCGGGTGCAAAATCGCCGCGAGATCTGACGGGTAAGAGTGACTTTGATATGGCATGGAGCGCGCAGGCTGAAGCATATCGTAATGATGACCTGGAAGTGATGCGCAAGCGCAAAGCTAAACTTGATATTGAGGAAGTAAACATCAACAGTGAAGGTGAGGAGTCATGGGTATTAACGAGCAAGGTTCCGATCGTTAATGACCAAGGTGAAGTTGTGGCGATCCTTGGCATGTTCGAAGATATCACAGCCCGGAAGCGCAAAGAAGCCGACATCGCTAAGAAGCTTATTGAAAGAGATGAGGCTTTAAAAGAGCTACAGGCTTTAAAGCACTTGCTCGAATCGAAAAAAGTATAGTCGTTCCTTACATGCTAGCATGCTCATGCTCAAGGCATAAAGCGACTATTCTGAGGATATTTCTTATTTTTACAG
>CBQWHS010000734.1:0-2777 GCA_967728665.1 uncultured Chryseosolibacter sp.
TTGTTCAACAATAAGGGCAAGTCCGTTGTATGCTGGATTTGAGTATTCAAATTTTTCACCAGGTTCGAAATTCAATATTTCTGCTTGCGTTACGGGATACCAATTCTCGGCATCTTTTGCGGTGAGATAAAACACGGAGTCCTTGTCAACTTGGCGATTATCCGGAAGACCGGAAGTATGCGTTAACAAATGTTTTATTTTTACTTTCTTGGCGATCGATTCACTTTTAAAGTTTGGAAAGTATTTCCAGAGGCTGTCTTCGATGGAAAGTTTTCCTTCATCCTGTAACATTAAAATTGCATTGGCAACAAATGTTTTGCTGATTGAACCGAGGTTGAATAATGTTTGTGGTGTGATACGTTCCTTCGAATTTATATCGGCAACGCCATAGCCACGACTGAATATTACACTGTCTCCCTTGAGAATCGTAATTGCACCGCCGGGTTCATTTTCAGGAAAGTTGCTTCGGAAATATTGATCAAGAACAACAGTAGGATTGTCGGAACGCGGTTTGGAACAGCCTGCTACGGCGATTACAAATAAAAGCGATCGGATCAGCACAATGAATCTCATTCAACATTCATTTTACATAAATATAATTTTTTTCGATTGATCGTCTGTTAACTTTGCATTTACTGTTGACATGAGTTTATGCGTTTTTAAACTATGCGGAAAGGCACGATACTCATGCAGCATTGCTCAATAAATTTTGTTTGACATTTTATGATCTTAAATACACGCAGGCCTCGCCGAAATCGAAAAAATGCTGCCATCCGCTCGATGGTAGAAGAAACACAGGTGAAGACTAGCGACCTTATTTTTCCGTTGTTTTTAATCGATGGAAATAATAAAAAAATTGAAGTTGCGAGTATGCCGGGGATTTTTCGTCTTTCGACCGATCTCATGCTTAAAGAGATTGAGCAATGCATGAAACTCGGCATTCAGTCATTTGATGTGTTTCCCGCTGTTGAAGATCAATACAAAGACAAAACAGCCACGAAGAGCTACGATCAGAATTTTTTTTACATCAAAGCGCTTCAGGAGATAAAAAAACAATTTCCTGAGTCCTGCATCATGACAGACGTGGCTATGGATCCTTATAGTTCTGACGGTCATGATGGATTTGTTGAGGATGGAAAAATCATCAATGACAAAACGTTGGAGATTTTAGGAAAAATGGCCGTGGCACAAGCTGCAACTGGCATTGACATTGTCGGCCCCTCTGATATGATGGATGGCCGTGTGGGTTATATCCGAAAGGCTTTAGACGAAAATGGTTTCACGGATGTGTCGATCATGAGTTACACGGCAAAGTACGCGAGCGGATTTTACAACCCTTTCCGTGATGCTCTTGATTCAGCGCCAAAGTTTGGTGATAAGAAAACTTATCAGATGAATCCGGCGAATAGGAGAGAAGCACTGATTGAAATGGAACTTGATACGGAGGAAGGTGCAGATTTTCTGATGGTGAAACCCGCATTGGCTTACCTGGACGTAATTAAACTTTTGAAAGATAATTCGGCGTTGCCTATCGCAGCATACAATGTGAGCGGAGAATATTCCATGATCAAAGCTGCCGCACAGAAAGGCTGGCTCGATGGCGATCGTGTGATGCAAGAAACTTTGCTCTCTATCAAACGCGCTGGTGCGGACGTTATTCTTACCTACTTCGCCAAGGAGTTTGCTGAACGACTTAAGATTTAAGATTTTCGGCTCCGGAAAATCTTAAGTCCTCAGAGTTTCGCTTCTAAATACTGAATTGTAAGTTCTTTCTACTTTTTTCTGCCCTACCTGCATGCTGCCTCACTAATGATTGGTCCAAAATAAATTGCATTCATCAGCATCTTATTTGTCCCGAACCAAAAAGCGCGAAATGCAAGATTTTCTGTGAAACCAATTACTCGACCCCTTCCAATTGCAGTAACACCCAATACGGAGCCGTCTTTGATTCGCCCATAATTTTGTTTTGAAATATATCCGCTGACCAGTGGTGATGAAGTGTACACCATCGGATTGTTGTACGGACCTTTTGCTTTTTCCATGAAGACGGAATTGCTTTTAAACAATGGAATTTTATTGTTGTAATAGCCGTACAATATTGGATTTGTCAAGTCCGCTGTGGCCTCGAATATGGCACCATCGATTTGTTGTGCACCCTGATATTCATCGATATCGGAATATGCCCGAGGCTTGACGGTTTCCTTCTTCTCTTCATCTTTCTTCATTTCAAACTTGGCCAGGCCTGCAGAATTGAGCCAACTCAAAGCAGTTTCCAACCCGATAACAACGCCACCATTTTGCAGCCACAACTTTAATTTTTCTTTTGACGATTCATTGATCGTTGTGTAACCTCCAGGCGGTAAAATAATCGTGTTGTATCGGTTAAGGTTTGTCGAGTTGAAAACATTGACAGGAATCATTGTCACTGGAATGTTGTAACGCGTATCCAGTAAATGCCACATTTCTCCAGCGTCATTAGCAGTAATTCCTCCATCGACCAACATTGCGATTTCAGGTTTGCGAATTGTTTGAAACGAGCCGCTTCCCAAACTCACACCTTTGAAATCCAATCCCGTATTGAAAGTATAAACATCGATCCCATCTTTCTCTGTGATTTCGCGAATGACATAATCAATCAGCTCTTGTGATTTGTCCTGTGCAGCGATTTGCACAAGGATCGAACCACGATCGAATTTTTTTCCGCTTGCATGATTAAACGGATCCGTTGCCACCTTCACGCGAATACCTTTCTCCAGCAATCGATAAATCGCTCTCGG
>CBQWHS010000735.1:0-2771 GCA_967728665.1 uncultured Chryseosolibacter sp.
ATTCCAGGAATGACTGAGCGGATTCTTGACATACTGAAAGAGAATAATGTGAAGGGTGCTTTTTTTTGTATTGGACGAAATGTGCAGCAACATCCGGGTCTTCTTCAACGAATTCATGGCGAAGGTCATCTCATAGCCAATCACAGCTATAACCATGGGAAAATGTTTGACCTTCAACCCGCTTCTTCCATCTTAAACGAACTTCAAAACACGGATCAGACTATTCAAAAGACCATTGGATTAATGCCTCGTTTTTTCAGGCCACCTTACGGCGTTACAAATCCGATGGTAGCGAAAGCAATCACTACTGGCAAATATGTTACCGTGGGTTGGACCATCCGATCGTTTGATACGACATCGAAAGACAGTGAGAAACTTTTTAACCAGCTTTCAACTAAAAATATTGCTGCTGGCGATATTGTGCTGTTTCATGATTATAGCGAGCCGATGATTCAGATGCTACCACGTTTCATTCAGCTGATTAAAACGAAGGGCCTTGAAGTAATGAGACTGGATGAATTAATAAATGAAAAAGCTTATGCGTAGATATTTCGTAATCTTGATTTGTCTGCTTGTGTTCCAGGTGCATGAAGCGTTTTCGCAATACGCGGGATATAAGGCGATTTCAGATTTGACCGCCTTTAAAAAAGAATTCTCAGCGCAATCAGCTAAGATCAACACCATCACCAGTGCATTTACGCAAGAGAAAGTTCTGACGGCTTTGACAGAAAAAATAATCAGCACAGGTAATTTCTCCTTTAAACGAAGTAATAAAGTTCGCCTTCAATACACAAAACCTTTTGCCTATCTAATGATCATGAATGGCGATAAAATGAAAGTCAAAGATGATCAGAAAGAAACGCAAGTGAATGTTCGGTCAAACAAACTGTTTCAGCAAATAAATAGAATCATGGTCGATTGTATCCAGGGTACTATCATGGACAGCAAAGATTTTACTACCAAAGTATTTGAGAACGATAAAGGCTACTTACTTGAAATGAAGCCTGTAGGAAAATCATTGAAGGATTTTTTTGACACGATTGTTCTTAAAATTGAAAGGTCAGATTATTCAGTTCAGTCCATTGAAATGAACGAGCCTTCCGGCGATCAGACTATAATTAAATTCACGGAGAAGAGAATTAATCCTACCATAGGCGATGAGGTGTTTGCTCTTTAGTGTAATTCTTTTTTCTGCCTGTGCATCGGACTACAAAGCCTTGACGCCTATTAGTGTCGACAACAATTGTGTAGCGCGTTTTCGGCCACAGTCGATTTCAACATCGTGGTATACGGCAGGGATTGATGTAATTGGAAAACATTTGAGCGGACTTATTTTCCTTAAAACAATGCCGGATAATTCCAACCGGGTGGTTTTTATGAATGAAGCCGGAGTAACTTTTTTCGACTTTGAATTTGATTCGCTACATGATTTTCATGTGAAGCAGGTTGTTCCTCAATTTGATCGAAAGCCGGTACTCAATGTTCTTCGCGATGACTTTGCCTTGTTGATGGGGTTTCCGTTCGAGGGACAATTGTCAGGATGGAAAGCAGGTGACAAGCGTTACTGGGGAATAAAACAGTCACAAACCTTCAATTATTTCGTAACATCAAGTGGCTGCAATGTTTTGGAGGGCGTTGAGTCTGGATCAAATCGAAAAAAGAAAGTGACGGTTAACGTGTGGGGTGAGAACAAGCAACTGCCTGATTCAATCGGAATTCAGCATCATACTTTTGCAATGAAAATTTTGTTGAAAAAATTTGAAAAGAACTGATGCTTAGAAATTCCTTCTATCATATTCAAAGGCAAGAGACAACGGATTCCTCCGTTCATGCTGAAATTACGTTCAATGATCGCCATCCGATTTTCGATGGACACTTTCCTGGTCAGCCGGTTGTCCCTGGTGTTTGCATGATGCAAATTGTTAAGGACTTTGTTCAGGACGCAACACAAACTGCGGTTGTGTTATCAGAAGGAGATAATATTAAATTTCTATCGGTGATCGATCCCAGGGTCAACAAAGTTGTTGAAGTAAGTGTTACTTTGGTGAGGGAAAGCGCGACTATAATTGTGAACGCATCCATGTTTTCAGGCGCCACTATTTTTTTTAAATTAAAAGGAACATACATCTGATGAATTCTACCAGCGAGATATTTAAGGCCAGGAAGATTTGTGTGTTAGTTCCGACGTACAATAATTCTGGAACTATCGCGAGTGTACTCCAGAAGTTACTTTTGTATACTGACGACGTTGTTGTTGTGAATGATGGATCTACGGACAGCACCACTAATGCCTTAGCTTCATTTCCAAACGTGCAAATTGTATCCTACGCAAAAAACCAGGGAAAAGGATTTGCACTGCGTACAGGTTTCGATTACGCTCGGTCTAAAGGTTATGAATATGCGATCACCATTGACTCTGACGGACAGCATTACGCAGAGGACCTTCCCCAGTTTTTGGTAGCGATGGGGAAACATCCGAACGCCATTATTATCGGGTCGCGAAATATGGACCAATCAAGTGTGCCGGGCAAAAGTAGTTTCGGTAACAAGTTTTCTAATTTTTGGTTTTGGATTGAAACAGGAGTGAGAAGAAATGATACGCAAAGTGGCTATCGATTGTATCCGATAAAATCATTGGCACCTTTGTCATTCATCACAAAAAAGTATGAATTTGAAACCATCGCGAGGAATTGGAATCGCAGCCGGAAGCGGAATTCATCATCGAGGGCTTCGACGAGGTGACGTTCGGCGATGAATTCCACGTGATCCCA
>CBQWHS010000736.1:0-2770 GCA_967728665.1 uncultured Chryseosolibacter sp.
CGATGCTTGTGCGGATTTTCTTGATCCAGAAAAGCTGCGGAGAAATAACGTTACATGTCATCATTGACCAATATGCCCAGGCATACGGCCCTTGAACGCGGTTGTAGAAAGCATAGCCTTCATATTCAACTCCCGAATACCAGGAGATAAACAATTCAGTGATGTATGCAATACCAACGATCGATCCTGTTACGATAATGATGATGTTCATCAACTCAATATGATAGATGGTGATGTAATCTTCGAGCTTAAACACAGCACGAGTGATCAGCAAAAGAGTCAACACCATTGCAAAACCAGAGAAGATAGCACCCGCAACGAAGTAAGGCGGGAAGATTGTAGTATGCCATCCCGGAATTACTGATGTCGCGAAGTCCATGGATACGATCGTGTGAACTGAAAGTACAAGCGGCGTAGATAAACCTGCAAGGATCAGCGCAACTGATTCATAGCGAGACCATGTTTTTGCTCCACCCTGCCAGCCGAAGCTCAACGCATTGTAAACGGTAGCACGAACTTTTGCGCCTTGAACAACCGCTCTGTCACGAATTGTTGCAAAGTCAGGGATAAGACCCATGTACCAAAAGACTAACGAAACCGTGAAATATGTTGAGATCGCAAATACGTCCCAAAGAAGTGGCGAGTTAAAGTTTGCCCAAAGGGAACCCCATGTGTTAGGCAATGGGAATACCCAATAGAAACCTAACCATAAACGACCCATGTGTGCGAATGGAAATGTAGCAGCACAAATAACGGCAAAGATTGTCATCGCTTCCGCAGCACGGTTGATGGACATCCTCCAGCGCTGACGGAACAATAAAAGGATCGCCGAGATCAGCGTACCCGCGTGACCGATACCGACCCACCAGACGAAGTTTGTAATGTCCCACGCCCAACCCACAGTTTTATTCAA
Source organism: uncultured Chryseosolibacter sp. (assembly GCA_967728665.1). Classification (GTDB taxonomy): domain Bacteria; phylum Bacteroidota; class Bacteroidia; order Cytophagales; family Cyclobacteriaceae; genus Chryseosolibacter. The sequence goes on from CBQWHS010000736.1 coordinate 914, forward strand.
ACCCCAGACACCTACCCCCGTCCACAACAGGTAGCAAACACAATAGAAACCATAACCTAATACAACCAGGGAGATAGCAAATGCCATCCACCAAAGTCTTGTTGGTGATCCTTCAACCTGGCGACTAATATCATGAGATACGTCTTTAACGGTTTTTCCACCGGTGATCAAGGGTTCACGTACTGCTGAAGTTACTTGCATTGTTATTTATGCGTTATCTGTTATTCTTTCAATGTCAAATTATGCGTTTCCTTCTGCTTTGTTTCTGACTTTCGTCAGGTAGAAGATGTTAGGCCTTACGTTGATCTCTTCAAGCACAGCGTATGCTCTTGGGTTCATTGCTTCCTTGTCGTTAACGTATGGTTTATCTTCATACAACGGTTTGATCTGAAGAAGTTTTGAAACTTTGCTTTCAGGATCGTTCATGTCTCCGAATACAATGGCACCGGTAGAACATGCAGCCTGGCAAGCCGTCACGATTTCACCATCCTTAGGTCTTCTCTTCTCTTTCTTCGCGTTGAGTTTACCAACTTGTATGCGTTGAATACAGAAAGAACATTTTTCCATTACACCACGTGAACGAACAGTCACGTCAGGGTTCAATACCATCTTGCCAAGATCAGTATTCATCGCTGTGTTCACACTCTCAAACTGGCGGTTGTCATGATATTTAAACCAGTTAAAACGTCTTACTTTATATGGACAGTTGTTTGCACAGTAACGAGTTCCGATACAACGGTTATACGTCATTTGGTTGATACCTTCTGTGCTATGCGTGGTTGCTGCAACAGGACATACTGTTTCGCAAGGAGCGTTGTTGCAATGTTGACATAACATTGGTTGAAAAACCACTTCAGGGTTTTCAGCTGCAACTTCCAAACCTTTCCAATCGTCAATGTTTGCAGAGCTGCTGTAGTAACGGTCAATGCGCAACCAGTGCATTTCTCTACGGTTGATAACTTCATCGCGACCAACAAGTGCAACGTTGTTTTCAACATTACATGCCACAACACATGCTCCACAACCCGTACATGTGTTCAGGTCGATCGACATTCCCCAATGGTGATTCTTATATTCGTGATTTTTCCAAAGGGTCAATTTCTCAGGATCACTTGTATGAGATTCTGAGCTCCACGTGTGGATCTGCGGAGCGTATTTCTCTTTTTTGTACGTCTCGTCTTGAAATTTCTTCAATGACGTTTCCTGAATCACAGTAGCACGCCCCATGTACGTGTTGTGCGTCTGTGTTTGCGCGATCTGGTAATTATTTTCAGTGATATCGAACTTTACACCCGACACATTATAACTTAATGAGCCGTTAGTCATTCCGATAATTGGATACACATTAACTCCGCCTGCAGACTCAGCTACTTTTCCAACCTCTTTTGCACGGCCATAGCCGAGTGGTACACCGATTGTTCCGGGAGTTTGACCTGGTTGAACCAGTACCGGCACCGTAATAGTTTTTCCGTTAGCAGTGATGTTGGCTAGCTTTGTTTTGCTTTCTGAGAATGAAATTCCGGCAGCATCTTTTGGCGACACCGTTACGTAATGATCCCAAACTGCTTTTGTGATAGGATCTGGTAATTCCTGAAGAAGTGGATTGTTAGATTGTGTTCCATTTCCAACTGTTCCGTTTTCATAAACTACCAATTCAAATCCTTCCGACTTGTAATTGTTGGCGATTGATGATGCGGCATCTGATACATTTCCGGTGAATGTAACGGCAACACTACCTGCCGGAGTAGATTCGTATACGCCATCGTATAAACACTTATCCCAGAACAACTGGAAATCAATTGCCTGATCTTTATAGAACCAATTTTTCCAGTTCGTTTTTACAAATTCAAAATAGTC
>CBQWHS010000737.1:0-2769 GCA_967728665.1 uncultured Chryseosolibacter sp.
TCATAAGACAACAGATTTACAGTCTGTCCCAGTTGGCCGCTTTGGTATTCCCCCGCAACTTTATTTTCGATCGGAGACTTACTAATGAGTAAATCCACAATCTTGGTAATTCAATAAATTGAGAACTTTCCTGTTTCGAGGATCGCCTTCAAAAAACAGGAGTGCAAAATTATACGGTTTTAAACTTTTTCAAAACTTTGATCGTGAAATTCGCCCGGAATTTAAGTTTTGAGGAGATTAAGCGGGTATTTATCACATCGCAACGATGTCTGTGATGATATCAGATCCGAATTCTTTCTTAAACATGTCCAAAACCTGCGATTTATGAAGTGAGAAATCATGTTTCATGGACGGCGAATCCAGTTCGACAAAAAGCACTTTACCCCGGATATAGATTTTTTTAGTGCGTTTGGCAATTGGTTTTCCGGCAATTCTTTCCCAGGAATTGATCAATGTTGTCTCATCGAACTTCCGCGTAAGCTTGTATGAGTTAAGCAAGTCGCGAATGGCTTGACCGACAGATTTAAAATCGTCTTTTCCGTAACTCATTCTAATTGTTTTAAAAACTCTTAAACTGCGACACTGCTACCGGCTTTTATCAACAATACTTTTTGTAATTAAAAACGAAATTTCCCTCAACGTCAACTTGGTTTTCATACATACAATTATACTTTAAATACGCATTTCTATTAATTTAATTCCAGCGATTCTTCTATTTGTCCTGCTGAAACTTTAAAGAAACGTATGGGTATTTCAATTCCGCGAAGCAGCGTTGATGTTCTGTCTGGACGTGCATCGGATATAAACAATTGGCCCAACTCATTGTCTGTAATTAACTCCAGAAGTCGAGCTATTCGAAAATCATCGAGCTTGTCAAAAATGTCATCCAACAATAAAATTGGCTTTGTGTTTTTGTTTGATGAAATGATTTTGAACTGCGCCAGCTTAAGAGCAATGATGAAAGATTTCTGTTGTCCCTGGCTTCCCAGTCTCTTTAAATCTCCATTACCAAGCTGGAATTCAAAATCATCACGGTGAATACCGAATGTAGTACGTTGCAAAATCAAGTCTCGATTTCGACTAGACCGAAGACCGTTGGCAAAATCCATTCTCGATAGCTCTGATTTGTAAAATATTGCAACGGGCTCGTTCTCCACAATGAAAGAATAATAATGTTGAAACACAGGGAGAAATTCTTTTAGAAATTCGGCTCTTCTATTCGAAATGAATGTTCCCGTTTGAATTAAGATTCGATCATAAGATTCAATTGCCAGATCATCGACCTGGCTGGTGTCGTGAAAAAGTTTTAGCAAACTGTTTCGCTGACGAATTGCGTTTGTGTATAAAATTAATTGTTCGAGATATCGTTTATCCAACTGGGAAAGAATGGAGTCAAAAAATTTTCTTCGCTCTTCACTCCCTTCTTTAACTAGTTCAGTATCGTCCGGGGCGATTAACACCACCGGAAATTTCCCGATGTGATCACTGAATTTTTGGTATTCGTTCACACCATCTTTTATAATTTTCTTTCCACCTGATTGAAGTGAACAACTTACGTCACGAATATCATTGCCGAGATTGAATGTTCCTTTAATGAAAAAAAAATCAGTGTCTTTTCGAATGCAAAATCCGTCCGTAGAAAAGGCACTTTTTGTGAGCGATAAAAAATGAATTGCATCCAGCATATTCGTCTTGCCACTTCCATTTTTTCCCACGAGAACATTTATTCTGGGGGAAAATTCAAGTCTGACATCCGAGTAGTTTTTAAAGTTTGTCAGCTGGAGTTTTTCGATGAGCATGCACTATTTACACGGAAAGTTTGGCGAATGTTCGTTCGGAGGTTATTTTCGCAGTTCAAAATTAGGAATATGCCTACGACAACCAAATTGAAGAACGAGTCAACGCCAAAGGAGGTAAAAAGCGAATTTTCAAAGGAAACGTATCTTTTCTGGTACGAAAAAATGCAGTTAATGCGGAAGTTTGAAGAGCGGGCGGGCCAATTGTATGGAATGCAGAAAATCAAAGGATTTTGCCATTTGTATATCGGCCAGGAAGCTTGCGTTGCAGGCGCGATTTCGGCAACAACAAAGGATGACAAATGGATTACCGCTTATCGCGATCATGCACATCCTCTTGCTTTGGGAACTCATCCGAATGCGGTGATGGCGGAGCTTTTTGCTAAGGAGACTGGTGCATCCAAAGGAAAAGGCGGCTCTATGCACATTTTTGATAAAGAGCATAATTTCTTCGGCGGCCATGGTATTGTCGGCGCTCAGGTTCCCCTTGGAGCGGGGATCGCTTTCGCTGAAAAATTCAAAGGCACTAAAAACTTGTGTCTGACATTTATGGGCGATGGCGCTGTTCGTCAAGGAGCATTTCATGAAGCGCTTAACCTAGCGATGCTTTGGAAGCTTCCGGTAATTTTTGTGATTGAAAACAATGGTTATGCGATGGGGACATCTGTAAAAAGAACATCGAACGTAACTGAGTTATATACATTAGGCGAAGCATTCGATATGCCGTCTGAGGCGGTTGATGCTATGAGTGTTGAGGCCGTGCATATGGCCGTTGCAAGAGCCGCAGAACGCGCGCGAGCAGGCGAAGGACCAACCCTTCTGGAATTCCGCACCTATCGTTATAAAGGGCACTCCATGTCGGACCCCGGAAAATATCGCTCAAAGGAGGAAGTTGAAGAATACAAACAAAGGGATCCAATCGAAGTGGTGAAGAAGGCTATTCTTACAAAAAAATTCGCGACTGAAAAGGATT
>CBQWHS010000738.1:0-2765 GCA_967728665.1 uncultured Chryseosolibacter sp.
ATGGCAATGTCTCGAATACGTACTCACCGGTTACGTTCACATAGCCGGTCCCCAAAGGGCCAAACCTGATACTTTTCTTAATGTTCAAGCGAAGCTTATCATAATCGAAATTGCTTCCCAAAATTCCCTTAAAACCTCGCGTGTAGCGTAAAGTTATAACCGGCCAGTGCGCTGTGCCTAAACTGATTCTGTCATTATCATCAAAAACAAAGAGCTCATCTCTCGCATATCGCGATTCTAAAATCATCTCTGCGTTTTCATAAGTACTAGTCACAGAGTTGATGTCTTCGGGATTTTGGAGGTACGCAAAATCAAACGTTGGGCGGAATGTGTTGTATCGGAAAGAAAGTTTTTGTGTGAAGCCTTTAAACAGTTCGCGTTGAAAATTAAATCTTGATTCATTAAAGTAAAATCCCCTTCGGAAAAATCCCCAACGTTGCGCAGCCAGGAAGAAATAATTATCAGCCAGCGCTTCTTCGTCAACGCCCACACGGCCAAGATCGCTTCGAAATTTTAAAGACATCGTAGTCCATCGATCACGAGACAAAATGCGCTGGACAAAGCCCGTGTATTTTATACGCTGATCATGAAATCCATAACCGAGACTTCCTCCTAATATCCACTTCTTGCTAAACTCGATGCTGGTCTTGAAGCCGGGTTGAATTCTGACACCCTCGATGTTGTTCCACGCAAACAAAGAATTGTATGGACCGATGTGAAATTTACCTGTATAGTAATAGCCGTTCACAGCAATTTTCACAATGTCAGTATAAGTCTTCACCACTGGCAAACTTTGCAGGGTGTCGATCATCTGATAAACATTTTTTTCCGTCTCAGTCAACGGCTCATGTCGCAGCGTATCCCAATATTCTTCTTTCTCAAACATGCGTGCATCTTCCGCCATCACGATGGGGCGCTCATAAAAAGATGCATCGTACGGTTTATTGATAATAAAATTCTTATTCGATGTGTAGAACTTTGCGAGCATGCCAGCGGATTTCTTGCTGAGTTCACTTACATCAACAAGAACACGATTCTTCACTGGCAACCACGCACCTTCAACGGTTTTCTCCAGCTCTTGTTGTATCCTGATCTTCTCAATGAAATTAAGATTCGCCTGTTTGCCGACACTCGCATCAATTTGTTTTAGCGCATATTCTTCCTTCGTTATCCAGATTGTACCTGTGAACGCAAGGTCTTGAGGACTTTTCGGAAAAAAGTCCAACCGGTAACAGTAATCATTACCAATGTAAAGACTGTCTGTTAAATCGTAATTGTAGTACAATCTCCATCCATCCGCGATCGGTGAAACAAAATCCTTCGTGACAATATTCAACCAGTTCTGATAGAAGTTGTATTCTTGAAATGATGTCCCGATAAACTGGGTTACAAGTGTTCCATCATTAATACCGATTCCATTTACTTTCGATTTTAAGATATTCTCATATTTCAGTTTCGGGTTGTCCCGGAAATAAAATTTCGAAACACTTTCCGAAATAAATAATGGCAAGATCGGTTTGCCGTCTTCGCCTGCTATGCGTCCAACACTGTCGAGAACAGAAGTTATCTTCTTGACAACTTTACGATTCCGAAATTTATCCGACATATTATCAACATCAATTTCGACCTTCGTATATGTCTCATGTTCAAACGCAATAAGTCTGCGTTTGTCGTTCTTGTTTTTATTGTCAACTACTTTTCTAAGAATAGCGAATGCTGGATTTTCGCCTGCATCAAAAACAACTTCCTTGAGTGTGGTGACTTCTTCTTCCAATTGGATGTTGATCACCTGTGTTTTGTTTCTCTCAAGTTTTTTTGTGCGTTTTCGATATCCTATTGATGTTGCCTCAATGGAATCCACAGGCGCGGTTGTTCTTACCGAGTAATTGCCATCAAAATCGGTTGTGGTACCAACAGATGATCCCTTTAAAAAAATATTTACAAACGGAATCGGGTCGCCTGAATTGGCATCGGTCACTTTTCCTTTAACAACCGTTTGCGCTTGGATAATGGCCGGAAAAAATGCTGAGCAAACGAGGAATAAGGACAGAATCTTGAAGTTTCGAGGGGTAATCACAGTATTTTTCTAAACTAACATTTAACCTCAGAATACGCGAAGAGGTTTCATTATTCAAATTATTATTTATCGTTCAAACATTGACGTTAATCTTTTCCTTTTCGCCGAGGTAACGGGGCGCGGTATTAAATATGTAAAGATCAAGCACGGCTTTCGTACGCGCAAGATATTCGCGCAGTCTCACTTTGAACGTCCGGTCAAATTCTGGATCCTCGGCTACCATTGCAACCGCATCTATATTGTAAAAGTTACTGATAAACAATGCGCGATAACTGTGAAATGACTGAGTAATAATAGTGATATGGTCCTGCCCGAAAATAGCCTTACATCTTACGACAGAATCCAGCGTTCGTAAGCCAGCATAATCCAATGTAATGGCGCTTGGAGGCACTCCTTCTTTGATAAGCGCTTTCTTCATTTCAATTGGCTCATTGTAAAACGGTGTGCTATTGTCCCCGCTCAAGATAAAGTGATCGATCTTTCCAAGTCTGTACAGCTCTCCGGCGATCTTAATTCTAAATTCGAAAAAAGGATTCGGCCCGCCTCCAATGCTTTTATGACTTGTACCCAAAACCAGGGCTACGCGATGGTTGGGAAGTTTCGATAAATCTGAGAATACTTTGTCTTCAGTGCTGGAAACAATCCAAATATTGCAAATGACCAGGAAGATAAAAAAGGTAGTAATAAG
>CBQWHS010000739.1:0-2764 GCA_967728665.1 uncultured Chryseosolibacter sp.
TTCTTTATGGCGTTCCCTGCGAAACGCAGGGCCGCGCTTTCCGTTTCAAGTCCTCGCGCCACGCACATGCCAACGCTGCTCCGGGCTTTGCACTTCAATCGCTAACGCAGCTCCCACCATTTATACAATTCAATTAGAACTCTATTCAAAATCTCATCGGCTGTTTTATCATCCGAAACTCCCCATTTTTCCTTTCGTTCTTGCATTGCCTGGACAGCCCGTTTCTTGAGTTATTTTTCTTCAATCTCGGCTTGTCAATTCACCAAGTTTTTGAAGCATTTCAGTTCAACACCTTCTTGACACCGTCAATTATTGTATTTGCTCCTGCATTAGAGATTATTTCAAAATCAATATCTTTGCCGCCTTATTTACACACATCATGATTTCTGTAGACTCGGTAAGTGTTGAATTCAATGGATCTCCCCTCTTTAGCGACATCACCTTCAACATTAACGAAAACGATCGCATTGCCCTTATGGGAAAAAATGGGGCGGGCAAATCAACACTTTTAAAAATTATCGCAGGCGCAAGCAAGCCAACGCGCGGCAAAATTTCAGCTCCCAAAGACGCTGTAATTGCCTATCTGCCTCAGCACCTCCTCACAAAAGATTCGGCCACTGTATTCGAAGAGGCGTCCAAGGCCTTTTCCAAAATATTGGGAATGAAGACCCGAATGGATGACCTGAATAAACAACTCGAGACCCGGACGGATTACGAGTCAGACGAGTACTCGCGTATTATTGAAGAAGTTTCTGAATTAAGTGAAAAATATTATTCGATCGAAGAAATCAACTTTGACGCGGAAGTGGAGAAAACGCTGATGGGACTTGGTTTTGTGCGTTCTGATTTTACAAGACAGACTGGAGAATTCAGCGGTGGATGGCGGATGCGAATTGAACTGGCGAAAATCCTGCTTCAAAAACCTGACCTCATTTTATTAGATGAACCAACCAACCACCTCGACATAGAATCAGTACAGTGGCTTGAAGAATTTTTGAAGACAAACGCCAAAGCAGTGATTGTGATCAGTCACGACAAAGCGTTTGTTGACAACCTCACAAACCGAACCATTGAGATCACTATGGGACGGATTTACGATTACAAAACCAATTACTCGCATTACCTGCAGCTGCGGAAGGAACGACGCGAACAGCAACAAAAACATTTTGAGGATCAGCAAAAGCAGATCGCCGATATCGAGGGATTTATTGAACGTTTCAAAGGCACATATTCCAAAACGCTTCAAGTGCAATCGCGCGTGAAGATGTTAGAGAAAATAGAAATTATACAAGTTGATGAAGTTGATACATCGGCATTGAATTTAAAATTCCCTCCGGCACCACGTTCGGGAAATTATCCGGTTACCGTAGAAGGCCTTACAAAAAAATATGGCGATCACGTTGTATTTAAGGATGCCTCGTTTACCATCAATCGTGGCGAGCGTGTGGCGTTGATTGGAAAAAATGGCGAGGGAAAATCGACACTTGTTAAAGCAATCATGGGAGAGATTGATTTTGACGGACGGCTCCAACTTGGCCACAACTGTCTTATCGGATATTTTGCTCAGAACCAAGCTGCTCTCCTGGATGAAGAACTCACTGTATTCCAGACTGTCGACTACATTGCACAAGGTGATGTTCGCACAAAGATCAGAGACATTCTGGGTGCCTTCATGTTTGGCGGTGATACGATCGATAAAAAAGTGAAAATGCTTTCTGGTGGTGAGAAGACGAGACTCGCCATGATCAAACTTTTGTTACAGCCCGTAAATCTTTTGATCCTTGATGAACCTACCAACCATTTGGACATAAAAACAAAAGACATTCTTAAAGATGCCTTGAAAGCTTTTGATGGAACGTTAATCCTCGTTTCTCACGACCGCGATTTTCTTGATGGACTTGCCAATAAAGTCTTCGAGTTTGGTAACAAACGCATCAAAGAACATTTCGAAGACATAACCGGTTTCCTTCGTAACAAGAAAATCGAAAACCTTCGTGAGGTTGAAAGGACAACGAAATAGATAATTGGAGTGGTTCCGAGTTAATGAGACATTTCAAGGAGCAACGGGTATTGGATAATTAGACGTTGGGAACCAACTCCAGAGTCAGAAGAGTGCGCGAAGAAACGCAAAAAGAATTCGTTCATTCTCTTTTCTTCACTTTCAACTCCTGATATCCATATGTCGAATCCGTTTCCCGACCGAACTCAAGATCATTCAGTTCGGCGATAGCAATTTCAGCTGTAGTGTAGATCAAATTATTTTCCAATAAATGTCCGCCAATAGTTTGTCCTGTTTTGTTTGATACCGAAAGATGAAAGTGCATGGATGTCTCGTTGAATGTTCCGGTGAGCGAAACAATTTCGAAATAACCTTTTTGACGATCACCATCTTTTTGATTTGCAAACCGGATGTTGTATTGCTCCAGGCTACCAACACAGGTAACGATAACGCCAGCCTTTATGTGATTGGCCGATGCAAAATCAGCAATCGCCTTTTTCAAATCTTCGTGCGGCTTGAGCCTGAAGACATGGATCGTGGAATTTGATTTCAATGGCTGAGCGTATGCGTTAATAGTCAAAGATAAAAGAACGAAGTAAAGATATAGTGTTATTCGCATGGTTTGCGTGGATGAAATAAAGTTATCAGACGAGAAAGGTAGTGAACAATTGGAAATGATTCCGAGTTAAGAAGAAATTCGATGGTATAGGCATTAGGAAAGCAGCTCCCAGTTAATGAAGAAATTCATTATAGCAGGTTAATACT
>CBQWHS010000740.1:0-2764 GCA_967728665.1 uncultured Chryseosolibacter sp.
TAGAGCTTTCATCCCTCAATCTGAAGAGATTACTCAGATTGCTGTTGAGTTCGATGACCTCAATGTTGCTGTTGAGCAGGCCGTTCAGCGCCTGCCTGAGAAATCAAGAGAGGTTTTTAAATTGAGTCGCATGGAAGGAAGGTCTAATGCTGAAATTGCCAATCTTCTTCATCTTTCGGAGAAATCAATTGAATATCACCTTACAAAATCGCTCCGCGAATTGCGATTGCATCTGAAGGATTTCATTTTATAATTTTTTTCAACTTTTTTAAAGAAAAGCCGCAATCGATTTAGGGATATGGGGTAGTTGCGTGTCTTATTTGTATGAAACCCCAGGAATTCAAAGATCTGTTAGATAAGTTCGAGAGAGGAGAATGCAATGAGCAGGAGATAAAATTCATCAACCGATGGTATAATACCATCAGCAGCGATGACGCAGTTGAACTCGAACCGGTTGAAATAGAGGCAAGACTTTGGTCATCGATCAACCCTGAAATACAACACCAAACGACCTCATTTCCTTTTTGGCTTAAAGTAGCTGCAACATTTTTCCTTTTACTTGTCGCTGGATTAGGATCATATTCCTTGATGCGCAAAGACACCCTGAAAGAGCAGTTCGCTTCAATTCAAAACAACACAATTCTATCAACTAATGATTTCATAACAGTTGCCAATAATGACCGTGCTGTAAAGGAGATTTTCCTTGATGATGGGAGCCAAATCATCTTGAAGGTTAACAGCAAAGTACGCTATGCCAGTCGTTTCAACGGACCGACGCGTGAAGTGTACCTTGATGGTGAAGCGTTTTTTAAAGTCAAGCGCGACACACAACATCCCTTTATTGTCTACTCCAAGGAAGTTGTGACCAAAGTTTTGGGTACTTCTTTCAATGTGAAAGCCTATGAAAATGACAAGGAGATAACGGTTGCTGTGAAAACGGGAAAAGTTTCAGTCTCTGCAAACACGGGCTCGCAAAGTAGAAATGTTGGCGATGAACAAACGGTGATCATTACCCCAAATCAAAAGGTAGTCTACAATCGTCAGGATGAAAGTGTTTCAAAACGACTGGTTGAAAAACCGGAAGTAATCCTCCCAGTTCCTACGCTGTTTAAAATGCAATACGATGGGGCGCCAGTGACAAAGATATTTGAAGTGCTGGAGCAGAATTACGGAATCGATATTCAGTTTGACGAGGAGAATCTTAAGAACTGCGTGCTCACAACGTCGATGTCGGATGAGGGACTGCATGAACGTATCCAGGTCATATGCAAAGCCATTAATGCAGAGTATTTTCAAACTGAGGGAATTATAGTCATTAAAGGCGGTAATAACTGCAAATAGCCATTAACCAATCACCAAACCCAAATTCAAAATTGCCTATGAGATAACACACTACTAATACCTGAAACAATCAAAAGGGCCAATGATGCTATTGCGACTACCATCACCGGCCCGTCATGCATGCGTGAAAAGACACGCTGCACCGAGTTTTTGTCCTCAATTGTCAAACAAAAACATTCTCAATTTATGAAGAATAAACCTAAAGCTAATAGCACCACACTGCTATTTATTATGAAAATCACGTTGATCAATGTGCTGCTAACCTCTGTGACGATTGTATTCGGCTATGCACTCGATTCAAACGGACAAGAGGTTTTGGATAGAAAAGTGTCCCTTCAGGTAGAAAATGCTAAAGTAAAAGACGTGTTGTCAGTACTTGAGCAAAAAGCCGGGGTCAGTTTTACCTACCGTCCGAGACTATTAAAAAGATTAAGCGATGTAACGCTCAATGCAACCGAAGCCCAATTGCGCAGCGTTCTTGCTGGACTATTTGACGAATCGATCAGATATGAAGTGATCGGAAAACAAATTGTACTGAAAGAAAATCCATCTTTCCAGCCACTGCCTGCTGAAGGAAAAATTGCAGCCGTCCCTGCTTTTACAATAAGCGGTAAAATCTCTGATGACACTGGAGAACCTTTGCCTGGCGTGAATGTGATTGAAAAAGGAACTGTGAATGGAACGACTTCCGATGCGGACGGACGCTATACTATTCAAGTTACCGATGGCAACGCGACACTGGTGTTTTCGTTTATTGGATACGTCACTCAGGAAATTGCAGTTGGCGGAAGATCATCAATTGATATATCTTTTCAACCTGATGTGAGCACGCTGCAAGAGGTGGTCGTTGTTGGATATGGCGAACAGAAAAAAGTAACAGTAACTGGCGCAGTGACGGCAGTTAATGGTTCAGACCTTCAAAAATCTCCAGCAGTAGATCTTTCAAACTCGTTAGCAGGTCGTCTGCCAGGTGTTGTTGCCATTCAGGCGAGCGGTGAACCTGGATATGATCAGTCAACTATCCGTATTCGCGGTATTGGTACTCTCGGCAATAGCAATGCGCTGATTGTGATTGATGGTATTCCTGATCGTGATGGTGGTTTCGGCCGGTTAAGCCCACAGGACATTGAGTCAATGTCTGTATTAAAAGATGCATCTGCCGCAATCTATGGAGCCAGAGCTGCGAATGGAGTAATCCTTATTACAACGAAGCGTGGTAAAAGTGGAGTGCCAAAAATATCATACGATTTCAATCAAGGCTGGTCTCAGCCAACACGCATACCTGAAATGGCAAACGCCTCTGAATATGCTGCCATCATGAATGAATTTCCTGTTTATACTTTGAATAATCCCAATGAGTGGGCAGCAGGATGGGCAGGCATTCAGCAAAATGGAACGTATACTTCTGCCGATGGAAAGCAAA
>CBQWHS010000741.1:0-2761 GCA_967728665.1 uncultured Chryseosolibacter sp.
CTTTTCCCGATATTTATCGGGATTACTTTTCTTTGGCGAAGCAAAGAAAACGTAAATAAAAACTGACCTGCCGTTGGCGCTTGATGAATTGTTTTTAAAGACAAATGAATTGTTTTTAAAGACAACAATTTTCTGGGCCAATCACTAAAGTAAAAAAGTTTAAGTGAAGTGAAGTGAAGTAACGTTGGGATCCTTCGCTCAGCTGTCCCGATATTATCGGGGCTGCTGGCTAGCGCGCATGCCATGCTAAGGGTTCGGGGCACTCTTTCAAATTTCACAAATCGTAAATCGATCGCGCTCGATGGGCGAGCGTGCTCCGTAGAGATTTAATAAATAGAGTCTTAAATTTGAAAAAAAACAAACCCTTATAAAGTCCCGCGACCAGGATCTTGAAACTTAGAACTTGAACTTTATCTCCTATGAGCATCAAGAAATTCAGAGCCCATTTAGAAAACCCCGACAAGAAAATGGATATCGCTTACATTTCGATTCCATTCGATGTTGAAAAAGTGTATGGCACTAAAGGTCAGGTCAAAGTGAAGGCGACTTTTGATGGCCACGCCTATCGTGGTGTGATCGCAAACATGGGCGGTGACTGCCACATCCTCGGTGTGCGCAAAGACATTCGGAAAGCAATTGGCAAGGAAGTCGGCGATATTGTGGATGTGACTATTGAGAAAGATGAAGAGGAACGCATTGTTGATGTGCCTGACGATCTCACAAATCTTCTTGCAAAAAATTCAAAAGCCAAAAGTTTTTATGATTCACTTTCATTCACCAACAGAAAAGAATATGCGGTGTGGATCAGCTCAGCAAAAAAACCAGAGACGCGCGAAAAACGGTTAACAGAAACACTGGCTAAACTTTTGAAGGGAAAGAAAAATCCTTTTTAAAGTTTCGAGTTTGGAGTTTAAGGACAGCTCTAATTCAACTCAGTCATTAAAGAAATGCCATAGCGTTCAGCGTCATGTGGCGGTGCTGCATTCCAATTGCGATATGAGTGCGAGCCATCAGTCTCATAGTATACTTTATAAGTGCCCTTAGGCAAAATAACTGCATCATTATAGAGCCTGTTCTTTTTTGCACCACCGGCAGATTCGGTATTTCTATATGTCATTTCCCAGACAACTTTTCCGGTGTCAGTATTTTTTATCCAACCAAAATCAACCATTTCACCACCAGTTCCCTCGCCCATTGCAATAATCCGGATGTTAGTGTCTTTATCCAACTTGAAAGTCTCCGTCAATTGTTCATCATCCTGAACGCGAACAATTTCCACCAATACTTTATCATTCTTATAACTTCCGGGTTGGAACAAAGAAACTTTTGAAAGGTCTTGTTTATTAGTTGCCCACAACGTTATTCCATAGTAGTCCTGTTCATGTGGAGGGCCGCTGTTCCAATCTCCGTATGAGTGTGAGTCATCAGTAGCATAATAAACGATGTAATCTCCTTTTTCCAGGCGAACTGTTCCGTCAAACATTTTATTTTTTTCTGCGCCACCTGCATGTTCCAATCGCTGATCGGCCATATCCCAAACTACCTCGCGTGTTGCCGCATTCATGATCCAACCATTGTCGGCCATTTCATCATCTGAAGCTTGCTCACCAAGACAAAGCACGCGAAACTCCAGTGGAGATTTTACACTTAAGCCCTGCGATACAAAATCATCTTCATGAACTTTCGTGAGCTGAAGAACTGGTTTACTCTCTTCTCCAATCTGGAATGGAATGATATTCTTTTTACTGCTTTCGTTATCCACCCATACGGTGACACCGGTAAATTGCGGATCATCCGGCGGCATTGAATTCCACTCGTTGTAAGAATGTGAATCATCCGTAACATAGCTTACCATATAATTTCCGGCAGGAAGTGTGATCTTCTCATTCGCCACCACATTTTTGTTTGCACCTCCGGCGAAATCTGTGTTTGCATAATCCATTACCCAAACGCGCTTATGCTTATCAACATCGTAGATCCATGCATAATCAAATGTTTCGTCTTTTCTCGCTTCGCCGATGCTATAAATTCTTAGTGTTGTTTCGGCCGATAGGGAAAAACCTTTTTTCACATTGGCATTATTGTCTGGCTTTAGAATCGAAATAACGGCATCCGAAACTTTCTTTTGGATAATTGCCGAGCTGCTCGTCTTTACTAAGTTTTGACCAGTGACCATAATTCCCAAACCTTCCTTCATGCTTGTCTTAAACTTTACATCACCACGATCTCCAAAAACCTGACTGAATAATCCGGTGTTGATCAGTCCATTCATGTTTTTGAAACTCCAATCATTATTCCGTTGATGATATGCGCCTGTAAAATAAACTTCATACGTTCCCTTATCAAGTTGCACTTCATCGTTGATTTCATACTCTCCAAAATCAAAATCCTTGTCTTCAATTTTGTCGGCCACATGCCACACGACTTTTCGTGTCTCACTGTTTAATATCCAACCATAATACACCATCATCTGCCAATCTTCTCTGAAGACGCCTGCTGTACCTGAGATCTTTACTTTTTCAGGTTGAGATAAAGTGAACGCTGAAAATTCAACGCTGCCAGGAAGAACATCTCCGGCACCAACTTTATTTTGTGCTGACGAAAACGAAATAATAAGGAGAACAAATCCTGCGAGAAGGAAGAGTTGCTTTTGATTTTTCATGATGTATGAAGTTTAAGATAATTGGCTATTCCAACATTTATACCACCTTAGAAACCGACCAATTGGCTCGTTTTTGAATGAAACACCAACTGGAAGGGT
>CBQWHS010000742.1:0-2755 GCA_967728665.1 uncultured Chryseosolibacter sp.
CGCTTGATAATCTGCGGATTGCCTCGGTAATCGATGTCACTGGCCACTCCTTCATCCATTTCCAATGAGCCGGATACATTCACTTTTGCGGTGGATGCTCCCGACACCTCAACCATGCCGTCCACAACCTCAAGGTTGTAGGCTCTGAGTTTGGAAGCAAATTCAAGGCTTGCATTCATTCTTGTCGCCTGGCCGGAGAGATCAGCTTCTGATTTTCCGGTAAGATCGATGGTCAGGTTCTGTGTGTTTATCCCACCTCGAATCCTTATCGGGCCACGAGACTCAATGTCCATCTCATCAGAGTTAAAGTCGTCAAAGCGGATGCTTCCAAATCCCGTGGCTTCAATTTTGGTCAAAGAAGGCATCGTGATGTTAATGCGCATTTCATCCACGTTTAATTCTTTCATGTTGTCCCAACGATAACTTTTCTTGATGGGTGATTTGTATTCGATAACCAACGTTTCACCAGAACGATAGATGGAATATTTTTCTTTCTCACGTTCAGGGCCGATCAATTCGACAGAATATTGTCCACCGTTTGTAATTTTCAAATCAAACTTGCCAGTCACTTCGACTTCATTAAAATCTCTCAATTCAGAAATTTTATTTTCGTCTTCTGCTGGTGTGGCACAGCTAATGCATTCCAGGCTGCGGTTTTCTGTAATCCTCCACGTTTCATTATCACGACTTCCCCAATCAACATATTGTGTAATCATTCGGCTTACTCCTTCATCCATAGTGAATGGGAAATTGTAGGGAATGTACAACGTCATATTAAGACGTTGTGCGCGGAAAATCGCATCAGGTTTGAATTGTAGGTTACTATCGAATGTGAAAACTGAATCTTGGACTTTTACGTTGTATTCTACCATCCGAGCGTTGTCAATCGCTTTCGCACGAGTTGTTCCTTGTGCTTCAAAATCCTGCACCAGCTTCAAGTCTGTGCCGTCATAGCCTTTCAAAGTCAAACGTGTTACGTGGTAATCATCCATTCCAACTTCATTCACCTTCAGTATCGCGCGTTTGCCTGAGACTGTGTAAATATTCTCCACACGGTATTCACCATCTTCCTTGAATGACATCACAATTTTTGGAATGCCAACTGCCAGCACGGCAACGCTTACGAAGAAAATTACGAACATAGTCCAACCGGCTGTGGCTGTAAACACAATTCTTTTTGCAATGATTGAAACACCGAGTAGAATTATGAACACACTTGGAATGATGGAGGCAACAAATCCCGCGAAAGCGGTCCAGCCTGGAAAAGCACGCAATAGAGCATCGACAGGAACAGTGGCTTCGTTCATTTCATTCAGCCATGGAAGGGAAAAAGTTGCAGCGGAAAAAATTCCAAAAAGAATTCCTCCGGTGACAACAAATGAGAAGACCAGTGAAATACCCAGCAGCACAATCATGACACCGATGGCAATTCGAATTATATCGATGATCGGCCGAAGAATTTTTCCTATTCCCGTGAGGATCATGCCGATTAATCGGAAGGGGAAGAGAAGAATTTTCGTTATTGTGGTTTCTTCTTCAGCAGCCTTTTCAGTCTGGCTTTTTTTTATCGTTGACTCAATGTTTGATAACGTTACCGGTTCACCTTGCATTTGCATTTTGTCTGTCAGCGAACGTGCTTCAGGAAGAATGAGCCAGAGAACTATGTAAAGAAACAATCCAAGACCACCGAGGATGGCGAAGACGATGAACAATACGCGCACCGCTACAATGTCAATTCCTAAAAATGCTGCAACACCGCCCGAAACACCACCGATGACTTTGCGCTCGGCGTCACGAAACATTTTTCGTTCGGATACAGGTTCTTCCAAATCAAATGATCCGGGCACCACAATCCACATCACCACATAAATGAATAGAGTTATTCCATAGGCGAAGAACAGCACGGCAAAAAGAAGTCTTATCCAAAGCGGATCTACGTTGAAATAATTACCAAGGCCGGCACAAACACCGCCCAGAATTTTTCGCTTTTGATCGCGCATCAATTGCTTGGAAGGTGTGAATGTTCGTTTCGTTTCGTCAGTTGTTGATGATTCTGAGAACGCTGAATTGCCTGATGAACTTTGATTTGTTGTTTCTTCCACAACAGTTTCCTGTTCTTCCGCAGCTTTAAAGTCGCTCACACTTCCCATCGTTGCCACAAGTGCATTTACGTCTTCCGAGGTAATAACTTGCTTTTCCTCGTTCAGTTTGGAAAGAAATATTTCGGCAATACGGCTCTCGATGTCTGCGAGAATCTCGCTACTATCTTCAAAAGTCGAAAAGTATTTATTGATTGAGTCGAGGTATTTTTTAAGTGTTTCATACCCATCCTCTTCAATATGAAAGATGATTCCGCTGATGTTTATGCTGATATTCTTTTTCATATCCGTTTTGTGTCGTGGAATTTATACGTTGGATTTAGTCGTAATCATTTGAGTAGAGTGGACGAGGTCGTCCCAGGTCTCCGTTAGCTTTTCCAGGAATTTACTTCCCCGATCCGTGAGCTTGTAATATTTTCTTGGTGGGCCCGACTTTGATTCGATCCATTTGTATTCTAACAGTCCGGCATTTTTCAGCCGAGTGAGCAGGGGATAAAGTGTTCCTTCCACGACAATCATTTTAGCTGCGGTAAGTTCATCGAGCATGTCCGATGCGTAAACTTCGCCACGCGAAATTATGTGGAGGATGCAGTACTCCAAAATGCCTTTTCTCATCTGCACTTGTGTATTTTCAAGATTCATACATCCGATTTTGG
>CBQWHS010000743.1:0-2755 GCA_967728665.1 uncultured Chryseosolibacter sp.
GGACTGGCAAGCACCATGTGGTTTACAGGTGTGGCGGAAGCCACTGGTGTTTATGGAAGAGAGCGTTTCTTGTTTCCTAATTCTGTCTATGAAGATGAGAGTGGAAACTTTGTTGAGAATACCAGTATCCTTACGCGCGATGGTGGTGTTGGTGCGTGGGATGGTAACCTGAGAGCCATTGGTGAGAACTTTGTCACGAGTGGCGCATTCTGGAAGCTCCGCGAAGCAAGCCTGGGTTATGATGTTCCGAAAAGCGCGCTTGCCAGTCTACGCTTTGTAAAAGGTGCTTCTGTCGCTTTTGTCGGAAGAAATCTTTTGACCATTGTTCCGAAGGAGAATATGTATACCGATCCTGAATTTGCACTGGATAACAGTAACGCGGTTGGTCTGAACAACAACACACTGACACCGCCAACACGCACCTACGGTTTTAATATTAAACTGACTTTCTAACATTAATTTGAGATATACTATGAAACGAATACTATATTTTGCGGGTGCCGCACTGGGCCTGCTGATAGGCGGATGCAGTGACGACTACCTGGACATAAACGAAAATCCAAATAAAGCAGTAAGCTCGACTCCCGAGCTGGTGTTGACGAATGCATTGAATATTACTTCCGGAAAACTCACCCACAACGAGATCGGTTCCTACTGGTCTGGCCAATGGGCACCTTCTGGATCTTTTTCGGGATTTGATGGAGAACGTACCTATAACATCACCTCTACATTCAGAACCAATGTCTGGACCGTCACCTACAACAACCTCTCTGATTACAAAGTTGTAGAGACAGAGGCGTTGAAAGCTGGTAAGCCATCACTTGCCGGTATCGCAAGAGTAATGAAAGCTTTCAACTATCAGATTATTGTTGATGCTTATGGAAACGCGCCCTATTCACAAGCGTTGAAAGGAACCTCCGCTATTCTTCCTGCGTACGATGATGCTTCTGTTATCTATGATAGTCTTCTGGTGGATATCGATAAAGCAAAAGCATATTTAGCTGTTCCCATCAGCGGCACTAATCCAAGCGCAGGTACATCGGATATTATTTTTGGAGGAAACACTGCCAAGTGGATCAAATTTGCGAATACGTTAAAGCTTCGGATTTTACTACGACAGTCAGGTGTTAAAAATGTTGCTGCCCAGATTGCAGCGATCGCAGCAGATGCCGGAGGATTTTTAGGCGCAGGAGAGGATGTGTCCAGCAACCCCGGATATCTCCGGACCACCGGAAAGATGAATCAGTTCTATGAATTCTTTGGCTACAATGCCGGCAACGCCAGATCGAGCGGTCATGATGCGTATGCCATTAATTCTTTTATGATCGATAACCTGAAAGCGAACAATGATCCGCGTTTGTCAAGGATTGCCTATCCTACCACGGCAGATGGCGTTACTTACAAGGGTGTTCCGCTTGGTGGTCAAAGTGACGAATATCTCTTTCCAAAAATTTCAGGTGTTGGTCCGGCAGTTCTTCCTCAGGATGGTACAGCAGGAACGCTTGAATTATTCAAGAGATCTCAGACTATTATGACCGCTGCCGAAAGTTTCTTCTTACAGGCTGAAGCGGTGCAACGTGGATTTTATGCAGGTGATGTCAAAGCATTGTATCAGGCCGGTATCGTTGAGTCCTTTCGATTAATGGGCGTTCCTAACGCTGCAACTGCTGCGGTTACTTATTATTCTCAGCTTATTCCGAATGTTAACTATGGCGTCTCTCCGAATAAGATCGAAGCCATCATTACTCAGAAATGGTTTGCGTTAGCCAACTTTGGCGGATTTGAAGCATGGACAGAATTCAGAAGGACCGGATTCCCCAATGTACCGCTTTCCATAAAAGCATCGGGATCTGGTCAACCCGTTCGATTGATTTATCCTCAATCGGAGTATAGCAACAACGCAGCAAATGCAAATGCCCAGGGAGAACTCAACGTGTTTTCGAGCAGGATATTCTGGGATGTCAATTGATCACCTATTCTAAAATTCACTTATGAAAAAAAATATAAAAAAAATATGGTTCCTGGCGATTGCGTCATCGTTCAGCTTGATTGCTTTCTCATGCCTGGAGGATAAAGGATTTACAGATATTGTTGATGGGAATGGAAATGACAAAGTATTTCTTAGCTGGTATGGAACAAAAGGAACTTCCAGTAATCAGGGCGTTGTACTTCCATCAGGCGAAGCAGTTTCTGAATACGTGGTTGGTATTTCGGCAACATCATCAAGGAAACTGAATGCGGAGATCACGACTAGTGTAAAAATAGATCAACATGCGCTGGATGTTGTCAATTCCACTCGTGCTGATAAATTTTTCCTGCTTCCTGATTCAGCGTATGATATCCCTTCGCTGTCCGTCACGATACCGGGTGACACCACCGAAGCACCGTTTGTCATCAAATTTTATCAGGACAAAATTGATAAATCAAAAAACTTCATGCTCCCGCTGACCATTGAGGACAAGGAAGGAACTGTTGTTGGAAGCAATGTTGGAACCTTAAAATTAGCGTTTATTGGAAATCCGATAGCAGGTGCATACACGCGAAACTATACGCGATGGAATAATGCAACCGGCACCGGATCACCCAGCGCTACATCCACGGAGGTTACACCGTTCTTGCCCGTTACAGCGACTACAGTACAAGTTCAAAGTGGGTATGGAGCTCAGGTTGGATTTAATGCACGCTATTTAATTTCATTTACGAATACCGGTGGCGTTCTTAGCAATTTTACAGTGAAGATAAATCCTGACGATGT
>CBQWHS010000744.1:0-2748 GCA_967728665.1 uncultured Chryseosolibacter sp.
TGGTGGATACCAGCGATGAATGGATCACCACTCGCACAGGAATCAAAGAGAGACGCATTCTCAAAGGCGAAAATCAAGGCGTGTCTGTACTCGGCATAAAAGCTGTCGAAGATCTACTTCGCAAAACAAAAGTTGATCCGAAAGAAATTGACTTGATCATCTTTGCAACTGTCACTGCAGACATGACTTTTCCGGCAACGGCAAACATTGTGGCTACTGCCGTTGGCGCCACAAATGCATTCAGTTACGATATGAGTGCTGCATGTTCGGGTTTCTTATACGCACTGGCAACCGGAGCAAGTTTCATCGAAGCTGGTCGCCACAAAAAAGTGATTGTTATCGGTGGAGATAAGATGTCTGCGATTCTCGACTACACAGATCGCACAACGTGTATAATTTTTGGTGATGGAGCCGGTTGTGTGTTACTCGAACCAACAACAGAAGATGTCGGTGTGATGGATTCGATTCTTAAGAGTGATGGAGGTGGCGAAAGTTATCTTCACATGAAAGCAGGAGGAAGTCGCAAGCCAGCCTCTCACTCAACTGTTGATGCGCGTCAACATTTCGTTTACCAGGAAGGATCAGCAGTATTCAAATTTGCCGTAACTAATATGGCAGAAGTCTCTGCGCAGATTGTGGAGAAAAATAAATTGAAGTCTGAAGAAATCACCTGGCTTGTTCCACATCAGGCAAATAAACGCATCATCGATGCAACTGCAAGCCGCGTTGGAATTACAGAAGACAAAGTGATGATGAATATTGAACGCTACGGAAATACAACTGCAGGAACGATTCCGCTTTTGCTTTGGGACTATGAAAAGCAATTGAAGAAGGGAGACAATCTCATTCTTGCCGCGTTTGGTGGAGGATTTACCTGGGGTGCAGTCTGGGTGAAGTGGGCATATAATAGCAATTAAACGCTTGGCTAAATGAGCTTTGTGGTTTAAGCTTTTAATTATTTGATTTGTAACTTAAAGTTGATTTTTTACTATGGCAACTATATCGGATCTCAGCAAAGGAAATTACGTACGCTACAATGGCGAAGTAATGCAGGTTGAAGAACTTCAGCATCGTACTCCCGGAAATCTTCGTGCATTCTATCAAATAAAAATGCGAAACGTACGCAATGGTAAATTAGCTGAGAATCGTTTTCGTCCTGGCGATGAAATTGAAATCTTGCGTGTAGAAACGAAAGAATATCAGTTTCTCTATACGGATGGTGATAGCCTTGTCTGCATGGACAATGAGACTTTTGACCAGATATATCTTGACAAGGCATTGTTAGGCGAGTCAGGTAATTTCATTAAAGAAGGCGTGACACTTTTGATCGCTTTCGAGAATGGAACAAATCCAATCACCGCTGAAGCACCCGCACATGTCATCATGGAAATACAGTACACGGAGCCAGGCGTTGCTGGCGACACAGCCACCAGAACGTTGAAAGCTGCGACACTTGAAAATGGTGTTGAGATCCGGGTTCCGTTATTTGTAAACACAGGCGAAAAAATTAAAGTCGACACCCGCACAGGAGCATATGTGGAACGGGTAAAATAAAAATCTATGAGCAAAAAGATAGCGCCAAAACCGACATCAAAAAAAACTACTGGTTCAAAAATGATCAGTGATTCATCATCAAACCCATCATCTGCAATGAAAACTACTGAGATCAGAGACCTAATTGATTTCATCTCGAAGTCAGGATTGAATGAAGTGAACATCGAGACCAGCGAGTTAAAACTTCACGTAAAACGTGAACCCGATCAAAAAATATTCAAGTCCACTCCAGCAACATCTATGGCTGCGCAAGTCGCTCCTGTGTCGGTGCCGCAAGTCGCTACGCCAAGTGCTAGTCCACAAGTTCAAGCTCCAAAGGTTTCTTCGGATAAGAAGACAGTTGATATCAAATCGCCAATGATAGGAACATTCTATCGTTCGTCGAGCCCTGACACTCCTCCGTTTGTTTCTGTTGGTGACAAAGTCACAAAAGGACAAACCGTCTGCATTATTGAAGCCATGAAGTTATTCAACGAAATTGAATCTGAGGTTTCGGGAACCATTGTGAAAGCGATGATTGAAAACTCAACACCGGTTGAGTATGACCAGGTGCTGTTTGTTGTGGAACCTGATTAATATTCTGGTTCAAACGCTGTACTATCGACAATCCGAACCGTATTAGAAAAGCTATGTTCAAAAAAATATTAATCGCCAACCGCGGAGAGATCGCCTTACGAATAATTCGGACCTGCCGGGAGATGGATATCAAAACAGTTGCCGTTTACTCAACAGCAGATCGAGAGAGTTTGCACGTTCGTTTTGCTGATGAAGCTGTCTGTATCGGCGATGCACCAAGCAAAGATTCATATCTTAACATTCCTCGAATTATTTCTGCGGCAGAAATTACAAATGCAGATGCGATCCATCCCGGATATGGATTTCTCTCTGAGCGCGCTGAGTTCTCTGCCATATGTCATGAGTACGGAATAAAATTCATTGGTCCCACACCTGCAATGATTCAGTCGATGGGCGACAAGTCCACGGCAAAGGATACCATGAAGAAGGCTGGAGTTCCGACGATTCCAGGTTCTGAAGGTTTATTAGATTCGATCGAGGAAGGTCAGAAACTTGCAAAAGAAATTGGCTATCCTGTAATCGTGAAAGCAACAGCTGGCGGTGGAGGAAAAGGAATGCGCATCATCAACAATGCAGATGAATTCAAGAAAGCATGGGACGATGCAAAACGCGAAGCAG
>CBQWHS010000745.1:0-2747 GCA_967728665.1 uncultured Chryseosolibacter sp.
ATATCCTCAATTGCGGCGTCTGAAAAGAATGATATCTCTCCTTTTTCAGCTGTAAATTTCTGAGCGAATAATGAAGTTACAGAGCAATATAAAATCAGTAGCAGGTAGAGTCTTCGCATTCGCTATTGCGGTTTAAATGTGAAACTTGCAGTAACTTCTACTTGCTCGGCAATATTTTGCCACAACAATTGAGGTCGCGTGATGTTGTAATCTTCCAGCACAACTATAAATACAGCTTTCAAATTCAACCTCGAGTCCTTAGGCTCAATGGTTCCGGAAATTTGTACATCTTTTGTCACGCCGTGAATTGTTAACTTCCCTGAAGCGATTGCATTTTGTACTCCTTTGCTCTCCTTGTTAAAACCTGAAACAGTTCCCTGGAATGTAGCCTTCGGAAACTTATCAGACTCCATATACTTTTCATTGAAATGTTGCTGCATCAACGATTTTTTGAACTTGAACTCGCTGATAGGAATTGAAAAAACAATCTCGTTTGTGCCTGCGTTGAATAGCCCACTTGCCTTCTTGTTTGTGGCCGTGATATCTTCCATCCTGGCTTCGGAAAAGAAAATAACTTCCGACTTTTCAGTTACAAATTTCTGCGCATCGGCGATCACCGATGACGTCAAAACGATACAACTAATGAAGAATAATTTCATGTTAATTATTTGGCGCTCCCTGATCTACCCAACACGATATTAAATCGATCTGATCCTGAGTCAGTGGCCCCTCCGGGCTTTCCGACGGTGGCATGATGTGACCACGGGTGTATTCTTTCATCAAAGTCTTATGTTCCTGCAGCCTGGCAACCTGTCTCCAATCACGGTCATCGCCTAAAGAACCATTGTGGCACCCAGAGATTGCACACTTAGATGTTACAATCGGGTTTATATCTGAAGCAAAGCTGACAGTTTCAGTGCAGGTGTATTGAGCCAGCTCATGGCTCACACATGAAAATGTTAAGAACAGGGAAATGAAGACAAATGATGACCAGAATTTCGGTTTAGTCGGTTTATGCATCGGTTAAATTGAGAATATGCGATCGCAACAAAGATCAAAAAGTGAGAAGGGAATGAAAACAATAGCCAGTCACGCATTTTGTGACAAAGATAGAACGGAAACGCCTATAAATTGAAAATCCCCCGAAATCCTAGATCTCGGGGGAAATTCATTGTCTATAGTTGGCTTTAATCTTGAGTCAAAGATATTTGTCTGTTAAATTCGGGCAATCAAAGAATCGACCACTTGAAAATATAACAGACAAATAACCGAATAGCAGGTTGAGTGGTTTTCAGGATGCTACTTGCTGCATTCAAAAATTGAAAATCCCCGAGAGTAACGCGATAATGGGGATTGATGTCTATAGTTGGCTTTAATCTGCACTAACTCTACATGAAAACCTGAAGTTGTTCAATCTTTTCTAAGCAGGGTATCAGCCTTCTGAGATGTTGAATCCGGCCTAAGATATTTGTCTTTTAGTCGCTCTTTCAACTGCGACTTGGAGCCCGGAAAAGTAGTACGCCGGCTGATGTCGTAGCTCGCGTAAGCAAGTAAAATCAAAAAGACAATGGCTATGCCAACAAAAATCTTTTTCGAGAAGGACATCGGTTAAATGTATTCGATGATTTTATCGGCAAGTTTAACATTGTCGGAGAGCAATTCATAAAATTGATCTTTGTTAAGCTTAAGAATAATGACCTCAGTTTTGGCGATGAGGAGGTTCGTATTAACAAAGTTAGGTAACGGCATCATCTCGCCGATAAACTGGCCGCTCGAGTACGTCGAAATGAATTGACCCTTCTGATAGAAATCGATCGAACCATTCACGATCACATAAAAATTATTGTTTGATTTTTCGTCAAGGATCACGCTTTGTTCCGGTTTGAGATGCATCTCTATCGTGATGTCTGCGAGATGCGAAAGTGTTAGCCCAGGGATATTATCAAAAGCTCTTATCTTCTGAAGGAACAAAACTTTTTCAAAGCGCATCATTTTCTTGGAGTCAATGATCAAAGCATCAAGCTCACGTTTCACAACTGGCCCTAAACGTTTTGTGTTTTGATTATACTCATGAGTATTGATCTGGTAAAGCGCCCACGCGGAAACTTCACGAATGAACTGATCGGGATTAAATAATTGTGCAATAAGATCGAGCTTAAAATCCACAATCCGCTGCATTCCAATCTGGAAGATTACACACGCTTTTGTCCACCGGTTTGACTGCGTAAAATCACGGTTGATGATGAACTTAAGCACAAGCTTCGAATCTAGTTTAACACGCGGATAAATATCTTCTAGTCGATTGATCCGTTCAACATCCGTTAAATCATCGAGCACCGGAATCACGCGTTGCTTTAATTGATCTGTCAAAAACACGTCCAACAATTCGATCGCATAAGTGATTGCATCGGATGTCCCGGTTTCAATATTTTCCTTTACAAGCTGGATCGAGCGCGTATCATACAACATCGCCAACAGCATGTACATATGTTCAATATCACCTTGAACTTCCGCACGCAACGCTGCCTTAATCTGTCCGTCCATTCCAACTTCTTCAATTTCCTGAATCGCACTTAAATTCCACCGGATGTCTGCAATGTCAGCCTCGATCGCGTACTTGATGCGGGTAATCTGAGAAATTCCAGCTTTGAATCCTGCTTCGCCAAGAGATACAAGGACTTGTGATGTAACGACTTTATTCGGATAATCAATTTTATTCCAGAGCTGTTCTTTCGCGCGTTGCCCGC
>CBQWHS010000746.1:0-2729 GCA_967728665.1 uncultured Chryseosolibacter sp.
CTTGTGTTCACTTTTGGACGCCACAAGTCCGCGTTACTTCAGATGATTTTATAAGGTCAAAGGTTGCATGACTGTATTCATAAAGTCGGTTAAACTCATACTTTGTCAGCAATTAGTGGCCGAAAAAACACTGAGTGCAGAATTAAGATTTTGAAACGATAAACTATGTGAACTTCTGATCAGTCCCTCGAGGCTAATAAAAATCGCTATCGCAACAGGGAAAAATTAGAAACGATGACGTCGGATTTATCATTATCTTTGATGTAAATATTCTGTTATGAAAACAGGCGAGACACAAGAACAAAACACGGATTCTGTATTTGAGCAAAACGGCAGAGTGGCAATCGACAGAGTGGTTGTGCCTAAAAGCCTGAATGTTGAGGTAACAGTAAAGAACGGCAGAATGGTTTTCAGAGCCGCTTCAACTAAAAATGCCAAACCTGTAAAATAATATTTTTGCCTCTTTATTCCGACCAAGACAAGCTAAGGTCCTTTGACGAATCAAGTCACGGAAAACCTCCTCCTTACCGATCCGCTTTTCGAAAAGATTTTGATCGATTAATTCATTGTCCAAGTTTCAGACGACTACAAGGGAAGACTCAGTTGTATCCTGGTCTTGAATCTGATTTCTTCAGGAATCGATTGACGCATTCGCTGGAAGTGGCGCAGGTGGCCAAGAGCATAGCCACGAAAATTTCGTACGATCACAATCTGCAAGGCGACAACGCGATCGACTTGGATGTGGTTGAGTTCGCGGGCTTAGCACATGACTTAGGGCATCCACCGTTCGGCCATCAAGGTGAGGAAATGCTTGACGAGTTAATGGCGGACTTCGGTGGCTACGAGGGAAATGCACAGACGATAAGAATTCTTACACGACTGGAAAAGAAAATCCACGAACCGGAAAAATACATCAGTGGGTTCTCGAATGGAGCCGATCACCGTGTCGGGTTAAATCTGACAGCGAGGATGCTGGCCAGCGTTTTAAAATATGACAATGTAATTCCATACTCGCAGGCGGAGCGCATTAAAGCGTTCAATAAGATAAGGCCTGTGAAGGGATATTATAGTTTCGATTCGCAGCTGGTAGGATGGATAAAGGAATGTGTAACGGGAAATAAAGAATTCAAAGATTTCAAAACGATTGAATGTCAGATCATGGATCTGGCGGATGACATTTCATATTCAACGTATGATCTCGAAGATGGTTTGAAAGCGGGATTCTTTACGCTGCATGATGCGATTTTTGCATCTGAAAAAGTTCGGGAAGAGATCGCTGTGGCGGTGAATAAGAAGTTTAAAAAAGAACAACTCAATATCGTGTTGTCGAAAGACGATGTTGATGAACTGCTGAAAGATCTGTTTGCAAAAGCGTTGAGCATTGCTAAGCCAGCATCTTTTGAGGGAGTTGAAGTTAACGCAGAAAATTTTACTAACTACGCGATCCTTTTTTCAAATTCTCTTCATGCAATTTCTCAAACTTATAATAAGGACGGATATGCGCGCACGTACCTGACTTCAAAATTGGTTGACCAATTCCTTCGTGGAATAAAATACAAACCTCATGAAGTCGCATCGCAATCAAAAGTATACCTGGAAACGGAGACACTGAAACGCGTTGAGGTGCTAAAAAAATTCACATATATCTCTCAGATACTTTCTCCCAGGTTAAAAGTTGTAGAATACAGGGGAAAAGAAATTGTTCGGGAGATCTTCAAAAGTTTGACAGATTCAGACAAACGCGGATTTGAATTACTTCCGTCAGATTCTCGAACACTTTTCGAAGCTGCCGGAAAAGATGAAGGCATGAAGAACAGAGTGATTTGTGATTTCATCGCCGGGATGACTGATCGCTATGCGATTGAGTTCTATGGCCGTCTTAAATCTGAAAACCCTGAAACAATATTTAAACCGTTCTGGTAGTAAATGCAAAACTCAAAGGACACAAAGATTTTAATTCTAGTGCTAATTGAGAGCGACACGGATCCATTCTCATCTGCTCTTCATCATTGGCTAAAGAACACAAAGAAATGCGTAGTGCGCTGATGCCTGAATTACAAGTGCACAGTCATTGAAAATTAATCCAGCATTTGTATTCCTTTGCGTTTCTCAGGGCCTTTGCGGTTAAATGCATTTTAAAATCAATCTTAAAAAATGAAAGCCTGCTCTATTAACGAGCAGGCTTTCATTCGCGAATTAAATCATAATAGGTTGTGACTTGGACAAAACTATGTTGTCAATCTCAGCTTGCAAATTCTCAGTTTCACACTGCTCTATTTGCTCTTGCAGCGTCTTGTTGAAGGAGTAGTATTCCTCTTTTACAATTAGTCCCGTAGTCTTGATCCAGTTTTCTTTACCATACTTGATTACATAATCACTGATCAGTGGTTGTTCCATCCGTGAATTTCGTGTCAGGTATTCTGACATTTTAAGTAAAAGAAATTTATTGCGCGTCAAAACATCGTGCGCTATCACTTCACATTCTTTAATAAGAGCAACTGCTTCGCCGGCATATCTTTCTAACATAAAAAACGCATCTTCATTCTGACTATTTTCAACGGCCAAATAAATAGGATTACTGCCCATTGCAAAATTCCTAATTGCCCTGTTCGCAAGTCTTGATGCTTCCTCAATGTCGCTGTATACACCGGATGATGTAAGCTCCACTCCGAAAATCATTTTCTCTGCAACATATCCGCCAAGCGTAATGACAATATCTTTTCTCAACG
>CBQWHS010000747.1:0-2722 GCA_967728665.1 uncultured Chryseosolibacter sp.
ATTTATAAAACGGATATCCACAAGGCAGCAAATGGTTTGATAACAGTTCACTTAGGAAAAACAATACAAGTTGTTTTCCTGACGGATCTTTTCAGCCAGGGACAACAAGCCGATCGTGGAAAGTATCAGTCATTCGATAAACTCCACCCGGAGCAGAAGCTTGAAATCGTAGTAGTAACTTCCAATGGAAAGAGAATCGGGTTTGTTGTGGATAAATTACTTCAACAAAAAGAAATTGTTGAAAAGCCTTTACGCAAACCGTTCGATTCAATTGGTCTCCTTAGCGGAGTGACGATTCTCGGCAATGGAAATGTTTGCCTGGCACTCAGTATCCCTGGAATTTTAAATGCATTGATGTCAAATCATATTTCAAAAATAATTAACTCTTGACTTATGTGTACGCCCCAAACCAGCAACATTGAAGCTCTTTTGAAGAGCTCTTTTGAATCAGGATATACGAACGCCTCGTTGTCTCTTTCCCAAATGATAAAACGAAAAGGCGCGGCCGTCAACAATTTTGATATGGGCTCCGTAAAGCTCGGTTCGGATTTCCTTCAGTCAGAAGACTATAAGAAATTCACGGGCTCATACTTGCTATTGACGACTGAAATATTCGGTGATGTAAATGGTAAGAACTATTTATTCCTCTCAACAAAAGATGTGGAGATGTTCACAAGCTCTATTCCTTCGGGAATTGGTTCATGTGAAGATCTGAAAGAGGAATTCATTAAGGAACTGGACAATATTTTGTCAGCTGCCGTGATTACGAAACTTTCCAACTCGCTCAACAAAAAAATGTATGGTAATGTGCCGCAGCTGATCGGCACGGTCCGGTGTCATATTAATGATCTGATCAATGATGATTTCGGCGAAGACACGGAAGAAGTCTACGTTAATTCAATCTGCTTCACCTTTGAAGATCACGCTGAAATTCAACCGCTTTTTGTATGGGTGCTTGATAAGAGTTCATTTGAAGACTCTCTTGTAAACCACCAAGACGATTAGCGTCTGTTATACCGATTTAGAAGCTCAATCATTTTAGCTGACGGTAGGGTAATCAGAAATTCAAAATTAGTTAAAATGGAAAATCCACTGCCGCTAGAGACAATTGAGATCTCGGATGAAGAATTGAAATCTCTTACGGATGCAATTCAAAAACGTCATGGCATCGACTTCAGTTGTTATGAACCGAAATCACTGAAGCGAAGAGTCATTCGGGCGTTGCACATTTTCAATATTAAATTCATTCACGAGCTCTGGATTAAGATCCTCAATGATCGTTCGTTTATTTATCCGTTTATGGATGAGATCAGCGTTGGCCTCACAGCCATGTTCCGTGACCCGGTTTTATGGAGAAAGCTTCGATATATGTTAAGCAACGGTCTCGCGAGTAAAAAATCTTTGTCGATTTGGCATGCAGGATGTTCCACTGGTGAAGAAGTTTATACGATGGGTATAGTGCTAAAAGAATCCGCATATCCAAAACCATTTTCAGCGCGTGCGACTGACATCAGCAACCAGTCAATCGCCACCGCAATGAAAGGGGAATACAACTTATTCAAGATGGAGGAATATGATCGGAATTATAGTGAATACAGTTCATTGACCGACTTCAAAATATATTATGAACCCTCCGATAAAAACGCATTGCTCGACAAAAATCTAATCAGTCATACCACGTTTGAACATCACAATCTCATTACAAGTCCTTTCACCAGGAAATTTGATATTATTTTTTGCCGGAATGTGATGATCTATTTTGATAATGACGCTAAACGAAAGCTCTTCGATAAGTTCCATGCATCCCTGAACGAAGGAGGTTTATTAATTATCGGCTTTTACGATGCCGTCTTGCCATTGATCGATGCTACGAAATATGAGGTGTTTGATCTGGATGCCAAGATTTTCAAGAAGATTTGAATCTCACTTCAAATAAGAGATCTCCTTTTTATGTTAAAGTTTGATAAGAGAGCCAGGCAAATACTGACGAAAAACTCCTTTGCCTCCGTTTGAATCATTCATGAGATTAAGAGAATTGATCACGCAAGTCCAGGATAAGTAGATTTTTACTTTCCCATTCTTCCTGTCATTCTGATCATCAATTGAATTTTATCATCCATTCGCTGTGCATGATCAGCCATATGATTTAGGTAGGCGGTAACGTCAGGGTCGTTCTTTTGTATTTTCGCCAGGTTAATAAGGCCTTCCAACGTTGCCAGGGGGCCGCGAAGATTATGCGCAATCCAGTATGCTAACTTATCAACTTCGAGACTTGTGCTGTTTTCAAGATGACTGCGAGCATTGCGCACGCGAATGGCAATAGGCGAGACCCTGTTCTTCACAGGGCTCAACCTGAAGCCGCACACTTCAACGTTTATTTTCAATGACGTGGCACTTTTTAATGTGTAACTCCTCCACTCAAAAAAGTCTTCCGATATCTGGATCATCAGTGACGATCTCAGATCCTCATCTTCAGAAAGTATATTTATATTTTTCCCTCGCAATGACCCGTAATCATAGCTCAGTAATTCCTCTATTGTTCGACCTGCCATGCAAATCGTGTAGTCCTTTGTTAAAAAGAAATATTCAGGGAACATGTAGGCCAGCTTCCGACACTCTTCCTCGCTTTCCAGTTTGGAGAAATCATACAATCTTGGACGACTGTTCATTGTTGTAAATTAATTCGACATTTCATCTTTCTCATCTTCGTACCCACAATCAC
>CBQWHS010000748.1:0-2705 GCA_967728665.1 uncultured Chryseosolibacter sp.
CAAACGCGCCAAAAAAGTTGAGGCAACCAAAGAGTCAATTCTAAAGCAAGCCATGAAAGTGTATGAGGAGCTGCGGATGGAGAAGAAGAGATTGGAAAAAAAGCGCATTGGCAATTAAACAACCTGTGCATCGAGGCTGCGAACTTTTACTTTAAAAAATTCCAGCGCTTTCTTAATAGCGGACAGAGCTCGCGGTCATTCCGAAAAGCAATACTCCATTGCTTGCGTAAACCCCTTGTTTTTATTCATAATGTTCACTATTTTTGCATGTTCACGTTTTTTGAACAATGAATAAAATTGAACAAATAGAAAAAGAGACTATTGAAACCGCTATCGAAAATCTCGAGAATACAGCTGGTTTCAAAGCTTATTGGACGCCCGCCGGTACCAGAAAGGTGGATGCCATAATATATCTTGAACTTGGAGGAAAACAGCTGAAATTTTTAGCCGAAGTAAAAACATATCTAAGAAACCACAATTTACCGAGCATTCTCAAGCAGGCTAAAGACACAAAGGATTTAATGGTGATCGCAAATCACATCTTGCCTGGTGTGAAAGAAGAACTTCGGCACCGTGGCATTGCCTACCTTGAAGGCAATGGAAATATTTTCATCGACAGAAAACCTGTTTTCGTTTGGGTAGATAATAATAAACCATTGGAGCGAGTACGTGAACAGCCTAATAGAGCATTTACGAGAGCTGGCCTTCAGGTCGTTTTTTTATTTCTAACCAATCCGGGTTTCATTAACCAAACTTACCGTGTTATCGCAGAAGCAACCAACACTGCTCTGGGCAACGTCAACAACGTAGTCAATGGATTGCAGGAACAAGGATTTTTGGTGCGGGTGAATAAGAATGAGTTCGTGCTCAATAATAAAAAAGCGTTGATCGAAAAATGGGTCACAGCCTACGAAGAGAAACTAAAACCTGGACTCTTCGTCGGGAATTTTCGCTTTATGCACATGAACGCGGATCGCAATTGGAAAGACATGGACTTTGATATTGACAGAACTGTTTGGGGCGGTGAGCCTGGAGGCGACATTCTAACCAATCACCTGCGTCCTGAAGTCCTCACCCTCTATACAAACGAGACACGAAAAGAACTCTTGGATCATTTTAGAATTGTTCCCGATGTCCATGGACCGGTCAAAGTTTACGAAAAATTTTGGACCCATGTTGGTAAAGCCATCAAGCAAAAAAATCCAATAACAAAACCGGAGAAGGTTGCACCACCTCTTTTAGTTTATGCAGACCTTATAAATACAAATAACAAAAGATGTATTGAAACAGCACAAATGATCTATGAGCGATATATCGAACCAGACTTATAGAGAACTCGCGATTCCCTACTTCATTGATGTATTCAGAATTGTAGATGAAGTATTGAAAACTAACAACGCACCATATTATCTGATTGGTGTAACGGCAACTGATATTCAGCTACTAAAAAATGGAATAAAGCCAGCACGAGGAACAAAAGACATTGATTTTGCAGTAATGGTTTCGTCCTTCGCGGAGTATGGTAAGATCAAAGACGATTTGATTCAAAAGGGTTTTAACCAAGTCAAAGTACCATTTACCCTCTACCATTCTCAATTTAATGTAGCTATTGATTTACTTCCATTCGGCCAAATTGAACAAAGCGAAACAGTAAATTTCACAGAGCGTGAAATCACAATGAATGTGTTGGGTTTTAAAGAAGCGCTTGCGCAGCCGAACGAAGTGATCCTTGATGAAACACTATCCATTCAAGTACCACCACTACATGGAATGGTAATGCTAAAGTTGATTTCGTGGTCTGATAGACCTGAAGTTCGACTTACAGATCTCGATGACATCTATAGGATATTATCATATTATTTCGATACCGAAAGCGATTCCATTTTCAGCGATCATTTCGATCTACTTGATGTCGATCCTTTTGATCAGAAACTCATCGCCGCAGAAGTGATGGGCAGAAACATTTCAGCATTACTTAAAAAATCGCCTCGCCTTCAGGAAAGGGTTATGAAAGTCTTAGACGAAAACACTTCGAAACCTGCCAAATCGAGCATAGGAATGTATTGGGCAAGCAAACATCAAATTGATGTGGAATACGCAACTAAGATTTTGAACAACATCAAACGAGGAATTAATTCAGCTATTTGATATAATGTCTCTGGCAGGGCTCGAAGAATCATGTTTTCAACCAAACCTCGATAGACTCATCCTTCAAAACCTAGGCCTGGATGATTGCACAGATGAGACCTTCCGTATCTACAACAACATTATCGACAAACGCACCAAAAAAGTAGAGGCGACCAAAGAGTCAATTCTAAAGCAAGCCATGAAAGTGTATGAAGAGCTGCGGGTGGAGAAGAAGAGATTGGAAAAAAAGCGTGTGGCGAACTGAAGGGAAACTTTGGTCCAGAACCATGCTGAACTTGCAATCTGCTTCTTTGGGAACGGTTCTATGGGAGTCCTTAGTAAAAAAAAGCCGGTGATCTTTTATAAAAACTCAGGTCCTGCTGGGATTACCTTCGGTGATCTCTAGCTTATCCCTGGAGTCAGAACAAAAAGAACTTCACTTCGTTACGTTTTTTCATTTCAGTCTTCGCTTAAGAAAATGAGGCATTTTCTTCGCTTGCCCAAAATGAAAACGCCACTCGAAAGTGGCGCTTATTTTTGTTCATCTGTGATCCCGCTGGGATTCGAACCCAGGACCC
>CBQWHS010000749.1:0-2704 GCA_967728665.1 uncultured Chryseosolibacter sp.
CTCATTGACATAATTTCCTTTTTCAGGTCCGTGCATGATAAAACTCCACTTGCCTCCCGGCTTCAAATCAAATTCCTTAAACGTATTTGTAAAACCTGCCGGACCCCACCACCGTTGCAAAATGTCTGGATTTGTCCACGCTTGAAAAACTTTTTCCCGTGCTGCTTCAATTACTCTGGAATTGACAATTTCACAGTTGGGATTCACAGTTAAAATTTCCCTTTCCATTTTAAATTTTTGTTTTGGATATCGATCAAGACTTTGATAA
This sequence comes from uncultured Chryseosolibacter sp., assembly GCA_967728665.1. Taxonomy (GTDB): domain Bacteria; phylum Bacteroidota; class Bacteroidia; order Cytophagales; family Cyclobacteriaceae; genus Chryseosolibacter. Next base: position 269 of record CBQWHS010000749.1, read on the forward strand.
AAATCGATTCAATGGCGATTTATCACCAACAAGCCACATGTGTCCAAATGGATCAATAAATTTTCCTTGCCTGTGTGTTCCCCACGGCATTTCATGGTTTCTTATTGGATCATCGCTGCCGTTGGCGCCAGCCTGAACCGCACGTGCAATGAATGCATCCGGATCATCACAAAATACTTCAATCCTTGTTGAAGTAATGCCAAGCTTTTCAGGACTCTCCCATCCATTTTTCTCAGGTTCGCCAATGAAAAAAGGAGCTCCCTGAACTTCAAGACCAACAACGGATCCTAAATTCCACAACTCCGTTGCGCCAAGAGCTTTCTTATACCAAACAGTGGCAGCATGCGCATCTAGTACTGCTAACATGACTGAGACTACCAGATTTTTTTCCATACTAATGAATTATTTAGTTATTCGCCCTTTTCATACTCGTTATCGCCAAGGAAAGAACATAAGTTCATAACTAAGTTTATTTTAAACTATCAGCATCCGCTGGCATAGACGCCCGCCTATCCGATGGACTTTCTTTCCATGTGTGAATTCGTTGGTCGTCGAAGAAGACATCCGATTCTACTTTGCCAGGCATAGATAAATAAATGTTCGTTGATTTTCCGAGCATCGGTGATTCGATATTTAAAAGATATCCCCTGACGTATACAACCAAAAAATCACCACGCGGGCTCCATCTGAAATCGGTGACTTATTTTTTTCTTCTTCCTTTGTAGATCAATTTTTCCTCTCGCGTTTCGATATTTTTTGTGTAGATAGATTGTTCCCTGACATAAGCCACCAGATTGTTATCCCTTGGCGACCAAACGAAGTTGGTCCCTTTGTCTATATAAATTGTGTCCTTAGTAGTTAAATCGTAGGTAGAAGCTTTCGCGGGACGACCTGACCATTCTGCAATGATTACCTTTTTTGAGTCAGGGCTCCAGACTGTCTCTGGAATAAGCAGGCCACGTATGTTTCCAACAACGATCGTGTCGCCAATTGCTCGTTTTAAAAACCTATTGTAAAAAGAGTATCTGAAATTATCGCTGTCATCTTCACAATTATCGAAATACGTTTTTAAGAGAATCAAACTGTCATTAGGCGCGAGCTTAAAGTTAATCGGTGTGTTAGCGGGAGCAGTGTAAATAGTATCCACAATATCACCCGTTGTGTCAATGGAAATCAGTTGATAATCATAACAATCCTTGGTCTTTATTATTTGCGTCAATAATATTCGATCCTCGAATTTTGTCCATTGCGGAAATCGATAACTGGTACTGTCATTACCAGGCAACTCAATAGTTTTTTTTCGCTTATCCATTTGCAGATAAACAATTCGACTGCCAGGCCGAGAACTTGCTTTCCAGCCTGTGAGTTCCGGCTCGAAAGTTTTATCACACGCGATGACAACGAATAATATTATTGTCAGAGGTAAAATGTTTTTCATGCCCCTGTAAGCATCATTACAGTTTGTGAAATTGTCCAATTCCTCACGTCTCGTCAGTATCTGTCGCTATACCTAACACAGGTACATGTTATTTCAACCTCTACAAATTAACCTTCCTAATCCTACAATTATCTATAAACGTTAGAAAAACTTCCATTTGTTTGGTTGCCCCATCGCTATCTTGTCCATAAACCAAATTAAAACAAATTTTTAAACCAACTCTTTCCGAAGTTGCATTAACTTGCTGTACATGATTATTTGTTTTTCTGCGTCAGAATAACAGGGATCTCATTCACCATTTGCTTAACTTTATAAAATGACAAAGACCATTACTTTCCTTTCCATTTTCCTGGTTTGCTTTTGCTCAGGAATAAAAGCACAAAAATTTAATTCACTATTCAACGGAAAAAATCTCGATGGCTGGTACACCTTTGTTCGTAATTCTCCCATTGCCACGGATACTGCCGGTGTATTTACAGTGGATGATAAGATGATTCACGTCAGTGGAAAATATTTCGGCTACATCGCCACAGCGCAGACATATAAAAACTTTCATCTTTCGCTGGAGTTTAAATGGGGAACAGCAAAACATCCACCAAGGGAAGACAAAAAAAGAGATAGTGGCATTCTCTATTATTTCCCTACATCCGCTCCAGACAAAATATGGCCGCGTTCTATCGAGTGCCAAATACAGGAAGGTGATTGCGGCGATTTTTGGTTAATCGACAGCACTTCTTTAACCGTGAATGGAAAATTTTATCCACCAACGAACAATCAACAAGTGGTAAAAACATCAGACCAGGAAAAGCCTTCCGGGGAATGGAATACGATTCAAGTTATTTGTAAGAACGGAAAGTGTACGCACATTGTAAATGGCATTGTCGTAAATGAAGGAACCGATGCCAGTGTCAGGGAAGGTAAGATTGCTTTACAATCAGAAGGAGCAGAAATATTTTACAGGAATATCAAAATAGCGAAGCTGTAAATTTTTCGCTGTT
>CBQWHS010000750.1:0-2703 GCA_967728665.1 uncultured Chryseosolibacter sp.
ATTTTTAAGTTATTATTTTTTTGGTGTCGATTAACAATACAAATGTACACGCGATCGATGCGCGACAAGTGGTGTAAATACGACATTGTATAGGGTGAAACGCGTGATTTAGCGTTTACAAGTAAAGGAATAACCAGAATGGAATGGACCTGCGGATGAGCTGCTATTCGATGAAGTCTTTTGAAATGAGGTCGCGATATTGTTTGAAAAGCCTGTCGTATAATCCCTCTTCTTTTTTATAGTTCGTGATTTTGATGAGATCCTTGCTTGATGCATGATTGGTGACCGGCGGAATAACGTAGCTAACGTTCATTCCCACGCGCTGCATTCCATAAATCATATTTGTGAAATGATTTGTATTGGTTTCATTACCGCAGACCTCGAAAGTTCTTTTAGCGTCATCTTTAATGATAAGCCAGTTTTTGGAATACATAGAACACCTTTTGTTACAAAGATACAGAAGCAATTGTTCGCCTGAAATAAAGGTATCAGAGTGTCTCAATCCTTGCCAGGAATATTTGTTATGTGTCGTTGAAAGCAAAAGGGGCTGTCACTTTCGCGACAGCCCCTTTAATCTTTGAAAGAACTTAAATCTTACTTGATGATTTGCACCTTGCGAGAGATAAATCCTTTTTCAGTTTCAACCTTCAAGATGTATACACCTTCAGCGAATGAGCCTACTGAAATGCTCAACTCGTGGGTTCCGGAAGATTTTGAGATCATTTGTCTTCCAAACGTATCGAAGAGTGATGCATTCTTAATGATATAAATTCCAGATTTAATGTTTAAAGCATCTTTGGCCGGAATCGGCCAGGTTTGTACTGAAGCTTCCAGCGGTTCACCAACTGAGAGGATTGGATCCTGTGTTACGTTGAATGATTTTCGCACAGCAGGAGCTGCATTGTAATTTCCATTGCCAGCTTGTGTTGCCTCAATCGTTACTGCGCCAACTGTTCCGGTTAAGGTTACAGTGTTTCCAGAAATTGAAACTGGTCCACTCACCACAGTAAATGTCACTGGCAAACCAGTAGTTGACGTGGCAGTCAATGTAAATGGACTCGCGCTGTTGAATACATCCGAGATTGAATTGAATGTAATTGTTTGAGCTGCTTTTTCGATTGTCAACGTAGCAGTTGCGGTACCAGTATAATTTGCTTCATTCACAGTCACGCTAGCTGAATAAATGCCAGCGTTTGTAGGAGTACTGACAACAGTTCCGCTCAAGGTGTAAGCAATATTTAGTTTCAAACCTGCTGGCGTGGTTGACGCTGTAATCGCCTTTGCAGTTCCATCATAAGCGACAGCCACGTTCGGCACTGTCAACGATGCGTCTGCTTTGGTAATTGTGAGGGTTCCTGTAATAGAGCCTTTGTAATTGCCATCATTAATAGTTGCGTTTACAGAATACGAGCCAGCGTTTACAGGATTAGCTACAGTCACGCCGTCTTGTGTATACGCGATTGTAACTGGCAAACCTGCGGGAGTAGTAGTTGCTGTAACAGATTTTGTAGCACCACTATAGGCGGCCGTTGTGTTAGATAGCACAACTGTTGCGTCTGCTTTGGCAATTGTAAGGGTTCCTGTAATAGAGCCTTTGTAATCGGCATGATTAATAGTTGCGTTCACTGCATACGAACCAGCGTTTACAGGATTAGCCACAGTCACACCGTCTTGTGTATAAGCGATTATAACTGGCAAACCAGAAGGAGTAGTAGTTGCTGTAACAGATTTTGTGGTGCCATCATAGGTAGTCGTTGTGTTAGACAGCACAACTGTTGCAGCAATTTTCTCTACTGTCACTACAAAAATTTCATCCACAACTCCACCGCTTCCGTCATTGACGTGTAGTGTTACCGTAGATGTTCCAGTACCAACATCAGTAATCGTTATAATTCCATTTGCAATACTCGCTGTAACTACTGCGGTATTACTACTGGATACCGATAATGCAAGCACATCAGTGGCATCAGTGTCGAGGAATACATTAGAAACGTTGATGGTCTGCGTTGCAAATCCGCGGGTCAAAATCACATCGTCAATTGGATGGGCGATGTTCGGTATATCGTTTACGCGGAAGTTGAAGTCTTCATAAACCACATTGCTGTGAGTGTCTTCCGCTCGAACGGAAACAATTGTGGTGCCGAGTCCGTGTTCTGTCAATGTTAGCGTTGTTCCTGTTATACTTCCGGATGCAATACTAAGATTAGAGCCCACCGCATATGTCAGTGGATCTGCATTGCCATCGATAAATGTGTTGGTAAAGGTCACATCGCGAGTTCCGAAACCTTCGTTCACAAGAATGTCATCGATCGGATGAGCAACCACGACCGCGCCGATATTTACCTGTACGGGAATCGCTACTCCTAGGTGGTCCGGATCGTTGCTGATGAGTGAAATGTTGGCGGTATAATTTGCTTCAGGATAACTTGTTAAATCGATGGTATAGGGAACATTCTGGGTCGCTCCTGGAGCTACGGTTCCATTATAGTTAGCGAGAGTAACCCAAGCCGGAAGAAAGCTAGTATTACCACTCAACGCTGAAATAAAAGCTTCCATGATTGCCTTGGCACTAGTGTCATCGATATAGCCTCCGCTGCTAGCTGCGTATAACAAATAATAAATCCTTTTTACGTTCGATAAACCCGTTAGAGTTTGAGTTCCGTCATCGGTATTGGTTGAATAAGAATGACTGACATTTGCATC
>CBQWHS010000751.1:0-2698 GCA_967728665.1 uncultured Chryseosolibacter sp.
TATCGTCAGCTTACCGTGGCTCAGCCGATGATAAACTTAAGATTGCTAAAGACTCAAAATCTTTTTGCGAGTAACATTCTGACATTCGTTCTTGGATTCGGACTCTTCGGATCTGTATTCATCTTCCCGGTATTAGTCCAGCGAATTCTTGGATACACGCCAACGGATGCAGGATTCGGTTTAGTTCCTGGTGCCTTAATCGCGATCTTTTGTATGCCAATCATCGGAAGGACGTTACAAAATGGAACGCCTCCATTGGTGTTCGTAGTCATCGGTTGCATTTCATTTATCCTTCATGGATATACTTCATCGTTGGCCGATCCGGATGCTGGCCTCGCATTCTTTACTATGCCCCAAATTTTCAGAGGTGTTGGCACAGCGTGTCTCACAGTGCCGTTAATCAATCAGGCTGTTGTCGGATTGTCACCACAGGATATGCCTTCGGCGATTGCATTAACAAATATGATTCGTCAATTGGGCGGAGCATTTGGTATCGCGATCATGAACACTTATGTCGCTCATCGGTATGTTATTCACAGAACGGATCTTGTAAGTCATTTGCAAACATCCGACCCTCAAATGGCAGAGCGGCTAAATGCTTATCAGCTTAGCGCGATGAGCAGAGGCTTCGATGTGGCCACTGCTAATACAGCGAGCTATAGGTTTTTGGATCTTGCCGTAACAAAACAGGGATTTCTCTTGGCGTACCTTGACGGGTTTCTACTCATCAGCATTTTCTTCCTGGCAGCATTACCGTTGATGTTTCTGCTGAAGACGAAAAAGGTTGATAAGGCAACGATGCAAAAAATATCAGAAGAAAGTCATTAATAGAAAAAATGTTCCCGTGAATAAATTCACTCACATGAAAAAATTATTCCTCATTTCATTCGCAGCCATTACTGTCTTTCAATCCTTTGGACAGAATGACGAACTCAAGGCGTTAATCCGCCAGTCCTTTTCTTATAATCCACGATTACAAGAATTATCTAAAACATCGGAGATCAACGATGTCAGAATTGGGATTGCGCAAAGCAACTACTTGCCATCGATTAATGGAACAGCATCTTATTCCTATGTCAATCCGGTGGGACAGGCGTCATTTCCGATTAGCGCAACGGAAACACGAGCCATTCAATTTCAACCGAATAATAATTACAATGCGAACATAGGTCTCAATCAAATACTTTGGGATTTTGGGAAAACAAAATCGCAGGTCGACAAAGCGAAAGCAGACATGCTCGTGACAAAACAAAATACAGAAGCAGCTAAAGCGCAATTGGCTTCTCAGGTGACGTCGATTTATTATTCACTTATTTATCTTCAAAAAGCAATTGCATTACAAGATACTGTGCTTGGATTTTATCAGTCGAACCGTAAGATGATCGAAGGTAAAATCCGCCAGGGCGATGCATTGAAGGTTGATTTGTTAAATATTGACAACAGCATCTCACAGGAGGAAAATCGTAAACTAGAGTTTCAACGTCAACTGGAAAGACAACTTGCATTATTAAATTATACAACTGGCGGAAGTACAATTCCTACTGATTCAAGTTTTGATTTTAATTTGGCCACAGTCACTAAGGACTTGTCACTCCAATCAAACGCTGATGTTCTTGCTGCTGATCAACGTATCGCTTCCGCGGAAGCTGAATGGAAACTCGCGCAGCGAAACAAATTGCCAAACCTCAGCTTGCAGGCTGCCGCCGGATTTAAAAATGGTTATCAGCCGGATATTAATGAGATCAGGTTTAATTACCTCGCGGGTGTCACGCTAAGTGTTCCAATTTTCCAGGGAAGACGCATCCGACAAAATATACTTGTTTCACAAAAAGCTGTGGAACTAGGAGAGATTAGCAAAAATAATCTTTCGCTGACGTTGCAAAAAGATTGGAAGTCCGCAATTGCTGACTACACGATTTATCAAAGTCAATTAAAAAATTCAAAATCGCAGGTAGACGCTGCCCAGGAGGCGCTGCGGCTCACGCAAGTTCGCTACGATCGTGGTGTCGCGACGTATGTGGACTTAGTGTTTGCTTCAGCAAATTATCAGCGTAGCTTGTTGAGTGAAGTTCAACTTGAATACCAAAGTACATTAGCCCAGGTGGAAATGGCTCGTATACAAGGAATAAAATTCTGGGAGTAATTAGAAAGATTGGAGCCAATAAAAAAGAAAGCCTGACGCGAGTTGGTCAGGCTTTTCCTTTATCATTTGAGTGACTCAGTATAGTTTTTGAAACTATCAAGAATCGCCTGCCAGCCGCCACGTTGCATTTCAATTGGATTTTCACTTTCGGGATCGAATGTCTCAACAACTTTTGTCTTATTGCCATCGGCTGAAAAAGTAACTTTTACTTTTCTTCCGTCGGCAATGTTATATTCAATCAATTTATTTTTTTGAACGTTGCTATATACGCCGTCAAAATCGAAACTGACACTTCCGTCTTTTGCGGCCATCGTCGTTTTGAACTTGCCACCTGTACGAAGATCATTCTCCGCATGAGGTGCATGCCAGTCCGGTGACGCCTGGCACCATTTTGTAATATGCTTAGGCTCTCCCCACGATGCCCAAACTTTTTCAATTGGCGCGTTCACTATTGTTTCAACTGTGATCGATTTTTTTTCCATGGTTTCCATATTGTTTGAATTTTTAAGTTATTATTTTTTTGGTGTCGATTAACAATACAAATGTACACGCGAT
>CBQWHS010000752.1:0-2693 GCA_967728665.1 uncultured Chryseosolibacter sp.
AAAGATCATGGCGATAATTCCCATCAAACGATCCTTCAGGACGCAGCAGTTTATGCGGCCGACAGAGCAGCGTTGAAAGAAATTTTCTCTATTCCTTTCCGAAAATTTGAGCCGGAAACAAATGTTGCGAGCGCACCTTCAAATGACGACGTTGTCTTGAATGTGATGGCTTCAAAACCAGTGGAACCAGTTCAAAACGTGGTTGAAATTTCCACTATTCCTGACAAGCAAATTCGGTCTGTAGAAAGTATCAACTCGATCGACTATGCTGATGAAGTTATGCGCGATCTCGAAACGCTCAACACCCTAAAGCATAATTTTGAGATGCTTTTTGTTGAATATTCTGAAGTTGAAACAAAGCAAACGGCACCGGCGATAGCTGACCATGTTTCAGAACCCGCAGTAGCTGCTGACAGTGAAATTATTTCAGAAGGAAAGGATATAGCAGAACAAAAAGAAATTGCAAAAGAAGAAATAGTCGAAAGTACGAAGGATAAAAAGTCGAAGAAGGCGCGGATTGTTGAAATGGCAAAAAGGCTCTCGTCTGGCGAAGGTACGGAAGTTAAGAAGCCAACCGGGCGAAAAAAAAATCCTTCAGAGGCCCTGATTGATGAAATTCAATCTTCAAAAGAAGAGCTCACACCAGAAAGCGAAAAACAGAAAGAACAGATTGAAATGATCAATCAGTTTATCCGAACCCAGCCTTCGATTTCCGGAACAAAAGAACGCCAGGCGTCTCCGATTGGAGATCTTAATCCCATCAAGTCCGGAGAGTTTGGTGATAATATCGTTTCTGAAACGCTTGTTGACATTTTGATCAAGCAGGGAAAAAAAGAAAAAGCGATTGAAGTGCTTAAGAAGTTAATTTGGAAATATCCCCAAAAAAAGAGTTACTTTGCGTCCCAAATTGAAGACTTGAAGAAGTAAGTTTATGTACGTTCTAATCATCGGATTTATCATTTTTTTCGCAGTTCTGCTTGTTTTAGTGATCCTAGCTCAGAATGCAAAAGGTGGAGGGCTAACCAGCCAGTTTGGGGGTTCTTCTGCGAGCAATATTATCGGCGTTAAGAAAACAGGCGACCTTTTAGAAAAATTGACCTGGGGTTTTGTTATTGGAATTATGATCCTTTCCCTGGTGGCTTCAACGAACATCGTGACGCCGGAAAATGGTCTTCCTTCAAATGAAATTATCGACCGCGCGGGTGATGAATCAACTTCACCGCTTATCAATCCAAATATTAATCTTGATTCAACTGGAGCGACTGCCCCTGTAGATTCGACAAAACAATAAGTACACCTAAACCCGTCTTATAAAAAGCCCTTCGGTACGTATCGAGGGGCTTTTTCATTATGTGGAGGTCTGCGAAATATGCTTTACAAATAAGCGTTTTGCAACGGGCATCAGCGTTTCCGCAAATGGAAATTGCATTTTCGCTAACACCAGGTATGCTGCGGGATTGGGCAAATCTTTAAACCTGCGAATTAAGTCCAGCTTTATCCGTTCATAAGTCTGCAATGGATTCTTGTTCACGCTTTCGAGAAATTCAGTGTTGAGGCTTCGCAATTGTTCTTTACTATCCTCAAAAATGCTTACCTGGTAACGATAAACTTTCGTTTCTTTTTCAGGAGGTTGAGTAACAAACAAGTATCCTTCATTTGCATAGAGAGGCGTTACCCCGATTGGTGAAATTTCACATTTAGATTCGACATAATCATAAATGACCGAACCTTCCTTCAGGGAATCCTTGACCAAGGGAATAGCATAATCGATAATTGATTCAAGTTGCTCCATCACTTCATCGTCTTCCACCAATTCGCGATAGCTTAATTCCAGTTTTTTAATTTCTTCAAGCGACAGCTCTTTTGGAAATGATTCCCGGATGAGAGCCTTGTTTTCTTTCACCGACATTAAGTTGCGATAATGGAACACGAGGTCAGACAAGAAGGGATAAAGCTGAACTTTATCAAATGATGTCTTAACAGTTTGAAGATACGCGAGCAGCAAATATTTCTTGTACTCAAAATCAATTAGGCCCTGCGTTAGCCAATCTTTTGAAAGTTTTTCCATAGGATCACAATTCAACTAAAAGTTACGGTATTATTAAGATTCTGTCAATACCCGATTCGTACCAACCGGGCAATATTGATACTGACATACTGCCACTTAATCCGACTAAATTTTATGCCATTTGATCCCAAATACATGTAAGTTCCTGTCAGGAATTGAAAAAATGTCCGTTATTCGCATCTCTTTCGACTTCGGCACGATACCTGTAGAGCCCGGTCAGGAACCCAATTTTGATTGTTTAACCTTAAAACACAATTCTAGTATATGGCGAAAATTAACTTCAAACCAAACGAGGACAGGGTGCTGGTAGAACCTGCAGCTGCAGAAGAGAAAACCGCATCCGGTATTATCATTCCTGATACCGCAAAAGAAAAACCACAAAAAGGAACTATTGTGGCCGTAGGCGAAGGTCTTAAAGATAAGCCTGTGACTGTAAAAGTCGGTGATAATGTACTCTATGGTAAATATGCTGGTACAGAAATCACAATCGAAGGCAAAGAATATCTCATCATGAGAAACTCTGACATTTTCGGAATTATTTAATCAACTAAAAACCTTAAAGAATTATGGCTAAAGAAATTACCTTCGACACCTCCGCGAGAGACAGAATCAAAAAGGGAGTTGA
>CBQWHS010000753.1:0-2692 GCA_967728665.1 uncultured Chryseosolibacter sp.
AATAACGCAAGCGCCCAGTATACTATTGAAGAGCAACGACCTCGCGTAGTCATCACGGCAGATCCTGAACTGGATGACAACAATTCACTCATCCGTTTTTTGCTTTACAGCAGCGATGTACAGACTGAAGGACTTATCTATGCAAGTAGTCAGTTTCATTGGAAGGGTGATGGAAAAGGAACGAAGTGGTTTGTTCCCGGCAGGGAGTATGCACGTTTCGGACTGGACAAGTGTCCGTGCGAGTCATGGCGATGGGCAAAAGACGAACGGTTCATCCACGATGTCGTAAACGCTTATGAAAAAGTCTATGCGAATTTGAAAGTTCATAACGCCAATTATCCGAGTCCGGAAGAATTGAAATCCAAGATCCGTTATGGAAATATTGAATTTGATGGTGACATCTCGAAAGACTCGCCAGGCTCTGATTTAATTAAATCGCTTATTCTCGACGATAAGCCGGGGCAGTTGTATATCGCTGCGTGGGGAGGGCAAAGCACAATAGCGCGAGCACTCAAATCAATTCAAGACCAGTACGAATACACCACACAATGGGACGCGATCAAAGCAAAAGTGTCGCGCAAGGTAGTCCTACTTCCTTCTGGTGACCAGGACGATACTTACGCCAAGTATATCAAGCCAAATTGGAAGGACATCGAATATCGGCAATTCAGTGGAGGCCCTAACTATGGATATGGCGCCCAACTTCAAGTGAAAGCCGAGGACGCGCCACTTTTTACACCATCATGGATGAAGGAAAACGTGCTCGACCGAGGGCCACTGGGATCACTGTATCGTGTATGGGGCGATGGAAAACAAATGGTGAAAGGTGACATCATGGATTACTTCGGCTTGACAGGATACGCTGACGATCAACTAAGAAAAATGGGATATGTTGTTTGGATGCCAGTGCAGCCCAAGGGCTCGTGGCTTGGTGAAGGAGACAATCACACCTTCATGAATATTTTGTGCAACGGACTTCGTGCTTTTGAATTTGCAAGTTATGGTGGGTGGGGAGGTCGTGGAACACAGTCACAAAACTTTTCTTTTAATATGAGCGACACTTCTCAACGAGCGATGGCATCTGCTCTCGGTGCAGTAAATCAGAATGTGAACGACTACCCAAATTTTTTCCCAGCCGCGGAGAATGATTTTGCAGCGCGAATGAAATGGTCAGTGACGTCCAGGTATGCAGATGCGAATCATGAACCAATCATTAAAATTGAAGGACCACTTCACGTGTTGGCATCTTCCGAGGAGACGATAAGATTAAATGGCTCCGTTTCAGACCCAGATAAAAATAAGGTGTCTATGAGATGGTGGCAATTCCGTGTAGGAACGTATCCCGGTGAAGTCACAATTTCGAATGCTACATCTGAACAATGCCGCGTCACGATTCCAAAAAATGCAGTCGGCGGACAAACAATTCACATGATCCTCGAAGCAAAAGATGACGGCACGCCAGCACTGACACGATATCAACGCATAATTATTACTGTGAGAGAAAAGCGATAGCATGATTTTTGAAATGCTTCTTAGAATCAAGGTTTTTGCCCGCGCAGCGTCATAATTATTATGGATTCGTTTCACAGAACAATCCCTGTCTGGGAATACCTCGCAAAAAGTGTTGCTCGCTAATCAAGAGTTGATCACTCGGAGATGTCGGTTGTAAAGGAGAGACGCAACTTTTCGCCGATTTAATCCATCATTAGTCAACCATCCAACATGTAAGCTTTTGAAACCTTATGCTCCGATCTCTACTACTATTCCTCGTTTCAACATTCAGTGTCTGCTCTTCTTTTGGTCAAATAACAATTTCCGGGAAGTTACTGAACCGTGAAACCAGCGAACCCATTCCGTATGCCAATATTGGCATTGTAAATTCTAACATAGGCACAATCACTAACCTGGATGGCAGCTTTACAATTCTGATCCCCTCTCAACATATTAAAGATTCGTTGACGATGTCGGCGCTCGGGTTCGGACGAAAGAAACTTTCTGTACATTATTTTTCCACAAGCGCCAATGCCACAGTTCTTTTAAATGAAAAACCAACCCAGTTGGATGAACTGCTGATCATAGAAAAGAGAGAGAAAAACAAGGTCTATGAAGTGGGCAATCGTTCCGTCACCGGTGGTGTTTTGGAAACAGACACAACTTACTCGGGAAGATCAATCGCACTCTTAATTGACAAAACGCAAGAGCACGACATACAATTTCCAATCTATATTGAAAAAGCAAGTCTTCGAATCTTTAAAAATAACCTGTCATCATTCAGGTTCCGTGTTCGCCTCAACGAGATTGACACCATAACCGGAGAGCCAGGAACTGATCTGTTGCAAAAAAGTATTGTGCTGGAATCGTCAATAAAAAATGGATGGGTTGATTTTGATTTGTCACAACTGAGACATGTCGTTTATAAACCTTTCTTTGTAACCTTTGAACAAATTCTTGATGTAAACGACAGAACAGTGATCGCCGATGGTTATCGTGACTTCATGCATCGCCATCCTGAAAAATTGCACATCGACACAGTTGTTTTTAATGGTAAAAAGGAAGTGCGGAAGATAATCAAAGGAGGCGGAATAGATTTACCGGGAACGTTTATCGCGACCTCCGGTAAAGCGAATGAACACACCTGCTATGTAAGAGAAACAAGTTTTGGTGAATGGAAGAAAGTTCGCGGAATCGTGAC
>CBQWHS010000754.1:0-2690 GCA_967728665.1 uncultured Chryseosolibacter sp.
ATGATTTAACGACTGCATCCAATTTTCGGTCACGAAGATATTTCATCGTCGTGCTTGCTTCTCCAACACCCGGAAAAATTACCTTATCCGCTGACTGAATTTTTTCAACGTCATCCGTAATTTCAAAATCGATCTTCAATCGCTCCAGCGCAAATGAGACGGATTGGATATTACCAGCGTTGTAGCGAATGACTGAGATTTTCATAAGTACAAATTACGATTTACGAAGTAGTTACTTATAGTATTCCTTTCGTTGATGGCAACTCATTTCCTTCTTTCTTCACAGCCATTTTTATCGCTTTCGCGAAAGCCTTGAAGATTGCTTCGATCTTGTGATGTTCGTTTGTGCCCTCCGCCTTGATGTTGAGGTTACATTTTGCTGTGTCGGAAAATGATTTGAAGAAGTGATAAAACATTTCCGTTGGCATCTCACCAATCTTTTCACGTTTGAATTCCGCATCCCACACTAACCATGGTCTTCCACCAAAGTCAATCGCAACTTGTGCCAAGCAGTCATCCATGGGCAAACAAAAACCATAGCGCTCGATCCCACGCTTGTCGCCAAGCGCTTTCAGAAATGCCTCACCTAATGCAAGCGCTGTATCCTCAATCGTGTGATGCTCATCAATGTGCAAATCACCATTCACCGCAATGCTGAGATCAATTTTTCCATGGCGGGCGAGCTGATCAAGCATGTGGTCAAAAAAACCAAGTCCAGTGGAGATAGAGGACGTGCCGGATCCATTGAGACCAACAGTAATTGAGATGTCCGTTTCCTTCGTGGTGCGTCGTACGCTTCCAATGCGTTTTTCTGATGCAAGGAAATTATAAATGTCTTCCCAGCTTCCACTTGTCAACGTGCAATGAGCTTCTAAATTCTCTGACTTTATTTTTTCAGAAAGACTTCCGGTGTTGATGAGAATCCCTTGGGCACCAAGATTTTTTGCCAACTGCATGTCAGTAATCCTATCACCGATGACAAAAGAGTTTTTCAAATCATATTCACCATTAAAGAATTCAGTCAACATTGCCGTCCCTGGCTTTCGCGTTGGTTTATTTTCATGTGGAAAAGATCTGTCGATAAAAACTTTGCTGAAACGAATCCCCTCACCGGCAAGTGATTTCAATAATTTTTCATGAGCTGGCCAAAATGTATCCTCGGGGAACCGGTCTGTACCTAGGCCGTCTTGATTTGTCACCATGACCAATTCGAAATCAGTTTCGCGAGCAATTTTCCCGAGCCAGGTAAACACACCTGGATAAAATTCCAGCTTTTCCAAACTATCGATCTGTTCATCCGGAGGTTCAATGATCAACACACCATCACGGTCAATGAATAAGACTTTTTTCATAGTTGCTTTAGCGCCTCAATTAATTTTTCATTTTCCAGTGGAGTGCCCACGGTAATGCGCAGGCAGTTGTAACACAATGTTACTTTTGACCTGTCTCTCACGATTATTTTATTATCCATTAAATAGTGATACGCGAACGGTGCGTCCTTGACGCGAACGAGAACAAAATTTGAATCCGAATGATAAATTTTATCGACTATCTTCAATCCGCGCAACGCTCTTATCAATTTCTCGCGCTGATTTAAGATCTCGTCGACCCAGATATCTTTTTTGTATTCACTTTCCAGTGCGTCAATCGCAATATCCTGGGTTCGAATATTTACGTTGTATGGATATTTGATCTTGTTCAAAATACTGATGACTTCCTCTGATGCAAAGCACATCCCCAACCTCAAACCAGCGAGGCCCCATGCTTTTGAAAACGTCTGGAGAACTACCAGGTGCGGAAATTTCGAAAGTTCATGAACAAATGACTTGCTCTTCGCGAAGTCAATGTAAGCCTCATCTATCACAACAAGTCCGTAAAACTTTTTTAACACTTCAAGGATTTTGTCACGGCTTAGTAAATTTCCTGTTGGATTATTGGGACTACACAAAAAAAGAATCTTTGTGGTAGCATCAAAGGTATTGGGAAAAGCATCGAGGTCAAGATCAAAATCAGGAGTGAGCAACATCGGCTGGACGTTCACGCCATTAATCTCAGCACACACCGAATACATCCCATAGGTTGGCTCTGTGATCATGATAGAGTCCCTATATGGTTCACAGAATGCACGGATCAATAGATCAATGGCTTCGTCACTTCCATTACCTAAGAAAATTTCGCTTGGCTTTACGCCTTTCACAGTAGCAAGCTTGTTCTTGACACGCCATTGCAACGGATCCGGGTACCGATTATATGGAGTTGGATATGGGTTCTCATTCGCATCCAAAAAAACTTCAGCTTCGCCTTTAAATTCATCGCGCGCGGACGAATAAGGTCTCATTGCAAGAATATTCTTTCTCACTAATGAATTGATGTCGATAAAAGGTTTGCGTTTGGTCATGACTTTTTATTTAAGGCATCCAGGCGGACCTGAACTGCGATTCGGTGTCCGGTCAATTGTTCCGCCTCCGCCATCTCAGCGACAATCGGTCCAAGCGATTTTATTCCTTCCTCGGACAATTGTTGAAACGTTATGTACTTCATGAAGCTTTCGAGCGAAACACCAGCATATGCTTTTGCATATCCGTTGGTTGGTAATGTGTGATTTGTTCCAGATGCGTAATCTCCGATTGCCTCAGGCGAATAATTACCAATGAAGACAGATCCGGCATTCACAATACGATCTGCAAATG
>CBQWHS010000755.1:0-2686 GCA_967728665.1 uncultured Chryseosolibacter sp.
AAACATAAAAAATAAAATCAATAACACTATGCCTAAAATTTTCATGCCGGAAGCAACACCTGAAGAAAGGTTGCGAATACTTAAAGACAATCACGATAGTGTTATCGAGTCTTACTACAAGCCTCTTTCTATTGAGGAAATAGAGACTCGTGAGCATGAGCTATCAGCTAATTCAATCAAAAAATTCAAGCTTGATGAACAACTAAAAGGCATTAAGGAGGATTTTAAAAACCAGACCGAACCTTTAGTTGATCGCAACAAATCGCTAATGAAGGAAATCGATACCGGTCAGGCTGAAGTCAAAGGTGAATTGTTTTTTGTTCCGGATTACGACGAAAAGCTTATGATTACTTATGATGCCGATGGCGCATTTGTTTCATCGCGTCGCCTGCGCCCGGAAGAACAACAGCAAAGAATTTCCTTTTTGAAACCAGCCGCTAACGATCAATAATGCGCCTGACCTACCATTTTTATTCTTTCACTTATTAAAATATAAAATGGAAAATCTGCATTTAAAATTGGAGCAGTTCGAAGGCGAAACAATCATCCTCCGCGAAGGCGATGCACTCGAAATCAAGCCGCCTGAGAAAATCAAAATCAGCGGTGATATAAGAACCGTGAAATCGTTCATTGATAAGCGGAAAAAGATCGACGCGGCCATGGACGCCTTCGAGCTTGCCGGCCGTCAAGGTATCAATCCCGACCGGACGGTTGTTACTGTTGATAAATCCAATTTCAGCATTACCCTTGAGCTTGACCCTGAAGATTTTTATGGGACAGTCGTTACCGGCAGACTGGAAATAGAACCGGAGTTAATAAAATTCTCGATCGAGACAACAAAGAAGTTTACGCAGCAGGAGTTAATCAAATTACTTCGCTACGGTAAGCGCTGGTTTGCCGATCCTGCAGCCCACGAAACATTGTTACTGGCTTACATGAAGCTGGACGTGAAAGTGACGGCTGATCTCAAAAACGACGCTCCCGATAACCGCGGCAACCGGTCGAACTCATTCGAAAAGAAAGTAACATCAAACATCCCGGAAGATTTCATTTTGCTGATCCCGATTTTCAAAGGCCAGGAACCGAAACGATTCCGCGTTGAGATTGCCATGGATTCGACAGATGGATCGGTGAAGTTTTGGCTGGAAAGTGTTGAGCTGGCTGAACTTATTCAGATCGAAGCCGAAAAGATTCTCACCGAGCAGTTGAAATCCTGTGAAGATTATGTGATTGTTTGGAAATAGTTTTTTGTGACCCAACCATATTCCTTATGACTCTCGATCATCCAAAAGTGAAAAAGATAATCGCCCATTGTGAACGTAGGGTGAAGAAGCTAACCGGCAACTCGGCGATATTAATGATGTTTTATAAGAAACAAAACGATCTGATACCATACGAAACGGTTGTAGATGCGGTTTGCACCGTAACCGGTAAAACTCATAATGAAGTGTTGAAGCATACACGCAAGCAGGAAATAGTGAAGGCCAGGCAATTGATATGCTTCTATGCAAATTATTACAGCAACGCGACACATGTATCTATTGCACATGAATTGGGCTATAAAGATCATACCACAAGCGTAACTGGCAGCAGAAAAATTAAAGACTTGATTGAGACTGGCGACCCAATGGTGATTAAAATGGTTTCACAGATTAACAAACAATTAAACATCACAGCATGACCGACCGGGAACAACTCGAAAGACTAATGGCAATCGTGAAGCAGTATCGTGAATCGCAGGCGACATACTTTAAGGGCCGTAAAACTGCAACACCTGATCAGATCAAGTCGCTTCTTGCCGATACCAGAATTAAGGGCGATAGTGTTGATAATTTGGTTAAGCAGTTAGAGAGGCAAGGTTATCAGGCTGTGAAGCACGAGGAAAATATTAATGAACAGGGTAAAATGTTTTGATTATGAAACAAACGCATGATATAAAAACCTGGATGCCTTTTTTTCAGGACATTATTGATGGTAAGAAGCCTTTTGAATTTCGGCTAAACGACCGGAACTACCAGATTGGTGATGAAATTCATCATATCGAATGGGACGAAAAGGAGCAAAAGGAAACAGGCCGCCAATGCTGGGCTAAAATTACATATTTATTAAAAGGCGGCACCCTTGGTATTCCTTCCGATTGCTGCATATTCGTTCAGCATACCAATCTTCAGCAGGATTTTATCAGAGATTTTTCCAATTTTAATAAGGCGATCACTGATTATGAAAGCAAAATGACCTCGCGATATGGCGGCAATCTTACCGAGCGATTATATTATGTTTTGGAACATTTCAATTCAGCAGCCACTGATTCAATTTGGAAGGGGAAGAATTTTCTTGGTGATGTAAAGACACAGTTCAAGGCTCTTGAGCTTACGCTCGAAGGTGTAACCAGTGAAGCATACAATCACGGTCAAAAACGTGTAATTGCCAACCATGTCATTAATATGCTTCGTGGAATGGTAGATCGTATTGATCGGGTTCAATGGGATTTTAGTTCTGGCATGTATGATAATTATAACTACTTCCGATCTGAAACTCCTGAGGGTGATTTAATGAAGCGGTACCGATCCCTTAAAGAGGAGAACGAGCGACTGAAAGGAAATTTTAAAGCACTAAATGAAAAGTTGCCCGATGAACTAAAGGATGATTTACCATTTTAATTGATCTGTTTTAATCCGTGCCACAA
>CBQWHS010000756.1:0-2686 GCA_967728665.1 uncultured Chryseosolibacter sp.
AGCTTCTGACATAATATCAAAAATATACAAAATAAATTACAAGCACGAGCATCTCAGCCAAGTTCGCTAACTTTGGCAACCCACGTTATGGACTTTATCAGCATCCGGCAATACTTTTACAAATTTCACAGTGCATTACTGATTTTGCTGTTAGTCCCTATTTTCGCTTTCATCGCTATATACTTTTATATGCCAGAAAATCCGGTGAATGAATCGACCATGTTCTTGATTCTACTCAGCGCGATCAATGCGTTTGACTGGGTTGTAATGTTTGTTTTGTTCTCTAAAAAAATTAAATCAATCCGAAATGGTCAAGGATTAGGATTGAAACTTGATAAATATTTTTCCTTAACAATCGTTCGTTTCTGCTTAATTGCTCTCAGTTCACTTGGACTTGCTGCAGGTTTGTATTTGACAAAGCAGGATTTATTCACTGGGCTATTCATCGGCAACCTGGTGCTACTCGCAGGACTTTGGCCCACGGCACCAAAAGTTTGTGATGATCTTCGCTTGCGTGGTGCAGAACGTGAAATGGTTTTCTACAAAAAAGACAGGCTTTGAAAAACAAAAAGCGAAACACAGACGCGCTTCGCTCTTGATTCTCCTGGATATTTTTTAGAAGATAATCCCGAAACTAAATGCGTTCAGGTTAGGGCCTTTGTTTGAAGCGAACAGCTCATTCAAATCATAGTTGAAGAATAAGTCCGTTCCGAAAAACCCGAGCTGCAACCGCGCTCCATAGCGGACGTTGTTCAAGTAAAAACTGTTACGTTGTTTTTCCTTTTCCAGGTCACCATCTTCTTTGTAAACAGTTTTAGATCTGCTTGCTACGCGGTAGCCGATGTAAGGACCTAAACCAATTCTGAATGAGCTTCCATAACCATCCCACATTCTTGGCTTGCGACTATGGCCGCCAAAATCAATTACCGGAACAAAAGAAGCATTAATATAAGTAGCGGTAAGTTTGCTTTTCTTGTGATTAACATCTCTGGTGTCCGTTACAAATTCAACATGATCATCGAACCGTTGCAACATCACATCATCATTTTGAAACTTGAAGTTGTACCAACTGATTCCTAAGCCCCATTCCAGAAAAAAGCGTTGAGAGATTCGGGTGCGCTGAATTGTTGAAGCACCGATATACCATGAGCCCCACGGCCGCACACTATAACTTGTGTCCTGAAATTTTCCTTTCGATAAAAAATTGTTGGTTCCTAAATCGAAGTTGAATGACTGCGATGTTTTTCCGACACGACTATGGCCGCGTTGCTTGCGATATTCGATTTTGGAATTCCAGTCCTCGTCATCTTCATCGTCTTTGTCAGATGTAGTTTCAGATGATTTCCAGTTTTCTTCAGCTGGAGTTGATTGTTCTGCAACAACGGGTTGTTCACGCTGTCTCATCGAGTCGCTCTCTTCAATGCGTTTTAAAATATCCTGAAACATGCCCTGGAAATTATAATGCTTCAAGGTTTCAATGTCGGCGCGATCGCCCATCATAAAAATTAATTGGCTCGATTTACCTAACGACACTTTCACTGTGTCGGCTTGTGCCCAGGCACTTACACTTATACCGATGGCCAACGCCACTATAGCTAATGTTTTCATTTTGTCTTACTTGTTTTGACTACGTTGTTTATCACTCTTAAAATTCAGCGCGAGAATTTCATTTTTCTTCTGCCGCAGATCACCAAATGGATCCTGATTGTATTTCAGGTCATAGGCTGTATCCAACAGCTTTCTCAACGTAGATGTTTTCTTTTCTTCAGAGGTTGCGTCCGCTAAAGATTTTTTATCAAGATATTTTTCATCGGCTTCATTTGCAGTGATCACAATTGTAACATGAGACACTTTTGTTGCATGCTTCGCAGCGGGAATCTCCGTCTCTGCTTTTTCGACAACGGCAATTGTATTTTCTGATTCAGTTTGAATCGAAGGAACTGGTTCTTCGCGTTGAGCAACAGTCACTTCATTCGTTGGGGCAGATTCGCTCACTGATTTTTTCAATTGTTCTTTTACAACCGGACGAGTTGTTTCTTTCGGCGTTAATTTCTGTTCGGCTTTTTCACGTCCAATTATTTTCTTCGTCGGATTGCTTAACTTCCTCTCAAGTGTTTTAATCGTTTCTTTCGTTGGCGCTTTCAGTTCATCTTTTGTTTTGGTTGCCAACTTCGTTGAATCAATTGATTTTTGTTTTGACAAAACCATAAAGAGACTAACAGCTACGATCGTCATTGACGCAGCGACCTTCAGCCAAAACGCTCCGCTGTTTTTTTTACTTAAATTTTCTTCGACCCGGTTCCACGCGTTCGCAGAAACATTCATTTGAAAGTTTTCAACTTTCTCACGAAACAGTTTGTCAGGTTGTTGATTCATTATTGACGATATTTTTACTTGTATTTCCTTCGTACTCTAATAACATTTTTTGCAGATACACTCGCGCGCGGCTCAGTTGCGACTTTGATGTGTTTTCACTAATGCCGAGGTGATCTGCAATTTCTTTGTGTGAATAGCCATCGATCGCATACATGTTGAAGACGACCCTGTAGCCTGCTGGCAATTCCTGGATTATCTTCAATAGATCCTCAGCTTCAAGGTGATCTCCGAGTTGGTCGTAATTTGGTTCGAGATCGGCCTGTTCAAGGTCTGTCTCCAGGTACATGTTGCGACTTTTGCGCAGAAACGT
>CBQWHS010000757.1:0-2679 GCA_967728665.1 uncultured Chryseosolibacter sp.
CCACTAAGAGGGCTGAGAAGTGGCAGCATAGAATTCCACAAATGTCTTCGATTCGGTTTAGCCTTTATGCTTTTTGCTTTTCTTGCCCTTTAACTCTTCGGCAAACTCAGTCGAATCAAATTCAATGCGGCAACCGAGGCCATACGAATATTGACTGTCCGATCTTTTGAAAGATGAAGGAGTTTAGTCACTGTTTGATGTTTGTCTGAATAGGCTATCCAAACAGTTCCCACGGGTTTCTCTGGCGTTGCGCCTCCAGGGCCGGCAATTCCACTCGTTGCCACGCCAATATCAGTATTGAATTTCGCCCGCACCAGGTTTGCCATTTCCGAAATTGTTTGTTCACTCACTGCACCATATTTTTCCAATGTCTCTGGTTTCACGCCAAGTTGGCGCATCTTCACTTCATAAGCATACGGCACCATACTTCCCAGGAAATATTCTGAGCTTCCTGGAACACTGGTGATCATATGCGACAGATATCCACCAGTGCAACTCTCCGCCACTGCCAGTGTAAGCTTCTTATTTCGCAGTGTATTTCCAAGCACGACCTCGAGCGGATCTTCGCCATAGCCAAAAATAAACTGGCCGATTCGCTCTTTTAATTTTTCTGTCAATGCGTTTGTCTCCGCTTCCAACGCCTGAAGTGAATCGCCCGTTGACGTCAATCTTAGCTTAACTTCACCGAGGCTTGGTAAGTAAGCGAGCTTCACGCGCGATGGCAATGCTTTTTCCCAGTCTTGAATTTTCTCGGCTAAAAACGATTCGCCCACGCCAACAGTGCGTACAACCTTATGATGAATTATCGGTGTTTGAAATCTCTTTTTCAATCTGGGGATAACAATGTCAGTCATCATGCGCTTCATCTCATGTGGAACACCGGGCATCGATACGAAAATCTTTCCGTTTCTGTCAAACCACATTCCAGGAGCTGTGCCCATGGTATTCGTTACTTTTTCACAGCATGACGGTAGTGCAGCTTGCAGCCTATTCACTTCCGTTAACTCACGACCACGACTTTTGAAAAATTCAGTCACTTCCTGCAACGCTTCCTCGTTCATCACCAATTCACAATTGAAATATTTCACCAGACAAGGTTTTGTCAAGTCATCGCTTGTAGGACCAAGACCACCGGTGATCAAAATAATGTCAGCACGTTTTTCAGCTTCAGCGAGAGCAACAAGGATTTCATTTTCCTGATCTCCGACAGATGTTTTGCGAACTACTTTTATTCCAGCGTTGCTCAACGCAACACTCATCCATTGAGAGTTTGTGTCGACGATCTGACCATAAAGAATTTCATCGCCAATGGTTAGAAGCTCCGCGGTTATCGATTTCATACTTCAAGAAGTTGCTGTGCTGCAAAGGAAACCAGAGTTGACCAATAAACAAACGCCGGTTGAATGAGACTACATGCACTCCTCGCATAACAAAGCGGGGCACCGAGTCATCGTCAGAATAATAATTTTGCAAACGAGTCTATTTCGAAATTATATAACAGATTAGCAGGAATATGAGAGGCAAAGTTTTTATTGGATTTATTTAGACGAAATTATCAGAATACGCCCGGCAGCATAAACGCAAAATCCAAGAATCCTGATTAACTTTGCGCTTTCGTAAACGATTGAAACATGGCTAATGTAGAATTAGTAATGCCTAAGATGGGCGAGAGTATCATGGAAGCTACAATTCTGCACTGGTTGAAAAAACCAGGTGAGAAAATTGAGCAAGATGAGTCTGTGCTTGAGGTGGCTACTGATAAAGTCGACACGGAGGTGCCCTCTCTTCATGCCGGCGTGTTAACAGAAATATTAGCAAAAGAAGGCGAAGTTGTGAAGGTAGGAAAAGCGATTGCTATCATTTCGACAGAAGCCTCAATTGATATTTCTCCTGCAGCTCCAGCGGTTGAAACGAAAAAAGCAGAACCCATCAGAGAACTTGCCACGGTTGCCAGCGAAGTAGTCCACACAACGAACGGTTCTGTTGTTGCTGACTTCAAGTCGAGCTCACGTTTCTACTCACCCCTCGTCAAGAACATTGCGAAGGAAGAAAATATTCCTGTTGCGGAACTCGCTACAATTTCAGGCAGTGGCCTTGAAGGGCGCGTCACTAAAAAAGATATTTTAGATTACGTTCAACATCGCAAGCTTGGCGCCACGGTTCAGGCTGTTCAGCAAAGAGTTTCCAACGGAAGCTCTGCATCCGCGCCTCAACGTGTTCCGGTTTCTATTTCCGGCGGTGATGAAATTATCGAAATGGATCGCATGCGTAAGATGATTGCAGAACGCATGATCGACTCGAAAAGGATTTCGCCACACGTTACTTCCTTTGTTGAAGCTGACGTGACTAACATCGTGTTTTGGCGAAACAAGATGAAGAATGAATTTCAAAAACGTGAGGGCGATGCATTAACCTTCACACCGATTTTCATTGAAGCTGTAGTCAACGCAATCAAAGATTATCCGATGATCAACATTCAGGTTGACGGTGATCGTATCATCAAGAAAAAAGATATTAATGTTGGAATGGCCGTGGCGTTGCCTAGCGGGAATCTCATAGTTCCTGTTATCAGAAATGCAGATCAATATAACATTGGAGGTCTAGCCAAGATGGTAAACGACCTGGCAAAACGGGCACGTGAAAATAAACTCAAGCCAGACGACCTTGCTGGTGGAACCT
>CBQWHS010000758.1:0-2678 GCA_967728665.1 uncultured Chryseosolibacter sp.
GCGACAGCGGCAACTTGCGTTCCTGCAAATTCGCTTCCCGTTAATGTCACTGCCTTGACACGGTCATCAGCAATTATTTTCTCGACCTCCTTTGATTCGATTAGCAGCGATTGAAATACGCCTTCCGGAAAACCAGCCTCACGAAAAACACTTTCAATCATCAACGAACACTGCGTTACATTACCCGCATGTTTTAACAAACCAACATTGCCCGCCATCAATCCTGGCGCAGCAAAACGAAACACTTGCCACAAGGGAAAATTCCAGGGCATGATTGCCAGCACAGGACCAAGGGGTTGAAACGCAACAAAACTTTTTGTCGCTTCTGTTGAAATATTAATATCAGACAGAAATCGTTCGGCTTGATCAGCAAAATAATCGCAGCTGCTTGCGCACTTTTCAATTTCAGCTTTTGATTCACTCAACACTTTTCCCATCTCTGTCGAAATGATTTTCGAATACGATTCTGTATTCTTTCGAAGAATGTTTGCTGCCTTATGCATCAGATCTGCTCGATACTGAAATGATTGCTTTTGCCACGCGAAAAAAGCTTTGCTTGATTTGTCAAGTTTTGCTTCAATCACCTGAGCGGTGTCCGATTCAAATTCAGCAATTAAAGTTTGGTCGAACGGATTTATTGACTTGAGCATAATGTCGGTGTTTTGCTATTACAAGTTCAGATAAACCTTTGTAAAAATAAAATACCACCGATATTAGTGCCGGTGGTTTAACTTAAAATCGTTCGAGACTTTCCTTCGAGGAAAAAAATTTACAGATGTCGAATGGACAATCTAGTCGAGTAGTTAATCATGACGAACTGAACTTGCGCCAGAGACATCCGATGTTACTGCAGGATTTCCGCGATAACGCACTACACTCGCGCCACTTGCAATTACTTTGAGGGAATTGTTTACGGTTACATTCGCGCCACTCGCGCCTGAAATATTCAAACGTGCTGCATCAAAAACAAAATTGTAACTCTTTAAGACCGAGGCGCCAGAAACGTCGGCAATAAGGGCTTCCCCATTTCCGACCATGTTTAAGTGAGACGCTCCTGACAGGACGATATCAACATGTTTTACAACGGCATCGATTGTAGAAATTGAAGCCCCGGATAAATAAACATCTAACGACTCAAGGCTTTCAAACCCGGAGATTCGTGAATCACTTGCGCCAGAAAAATTCACTGATGAAAGTACTGGCATTGTGATCGTAATATAAGTTGAATGTCTGCGGTTATGAAAATTATCGTAGCGAACCACGAGTGTGCTTCCGTCTTTGCGCACAATTAAGTCGTCAATATTTCTACGGTCACCTTCTGCCCTCACTTCGAAATGGTCACCTTTTTCAACACGAATATTAAACGCGCTGCCCATTTCCAATCGATCAAAATCTTCTACGATAAAATCACGCTCGATTTCCTGAATCGGTCCTGGATCTTCTGTCTCCAGGGAGCATGACGAAAGTGCTAATGCAGAAAATACAACAAGTGCGTAGCCCTTGATACTGTGATAAAATTTGGCGTTCATAGTTAATGGATTTGCAGCTAAGACAATCCACTACTAACAAACCCCTAGCCTTTTCATATAATATTTTTTAGTAGACGAAAGGCATAAAAAAAGGGCCATGAAGCCCTTTCAATATTATTAAAAATAAAATTTTTCATTTATCCGATCGCAACGCGTTTGAATTCAGCAACGGTCAATCCTTTTGACACTGAATCAAGATATTGCGCTACAGTTTTGTTGCTGTCTTTCACAAACATCTGATGCAACAAGGTGCTGTCCTTGAAAAACTTTTGAAGTTTACCCTGCGCGATTTTTTCAATCATGTTCGCAGGTTTCCCTTCCGCTGCAATCTGAGCTTTCGCAATTTCCAGTTCTTTTTCAATGGTGGTTTTGTCAACTGACTTTTCATCAACAGCAACAGGATTCATTGCCGCGATTTGCATTCCCACATCTTTGCCAGCCTCTGTTACGTCTTTTCCATTAACGCCCTTCAGCGAAACAAGAACACCAAGTTTCGCACCTGCGTGAATGTATGCTACAACAGCTTCACCTGTCATCTGCACATATTCGCTGACATCTATCTTCTCACCTATTTTTCCTACAAGTTCAACGATCTTTTCGTTAACGGTCAAGTTACCTGCAGGCAATGCCATCAATGCTTCCTTCGTTGCAGGCTTATTTTTGAATGCAGCTTCGACAATAAGTTTTCCCAGGTTTTGGAATTCTTCATTCTTTGCTACGAAATCAGTTTCACAATTCAACGCGATCAACACCGCCTGTTTTTTATCATCACTCACTTTCACGAAAACAGAACCCTCTTTAGTTTCTCTGTCCGAGCGGGATGCCGAAACTTTCTGACCTTTCTTTCTCAAAATTTCGATTGCCTTTTCAAAATCTCCCTCGGCTTCGGTAAGGGCTTTTTTACAATCCATCATACCGGCACCGGTCATGGTGCGGAGTTTGTTTACATCTTGTGCTGAAATAACTGACATAAAAATTTGTATTACGAATTTACAACTTGGTTTAAAAAACAAACATCGGCTTTCGACCGATGTTCGTGATGTTATGATACAACCGGATGCTACAACAATCGTTGCTCATCGGTCTCGATTGTCTGATTAGGAATTTGCTTCCTCTACTGGCTCGTCAACTTTTCTCTTTTCGTCTTCA
>CBQWHS010000759.1:0-2678 GCA_967728665.1 uncultured Chryseosolibacter sp.
ATATGGATATTCTGTTGCCTGTATTTTCTTTTTTCACTTTGCGGTAAACAT
This sequence comes from uncultured Chryseosolibacter sp., assembly GCA_967728665.1. GTDB lineage: Bacteria > Bacteroidota > Bacteroidia > Cytophagales > Cyclobacteriaceae > Chryseosolibacter. The sequence goes on from CBQWHS010000759.1 coordinate 52, forward strand.
TGCAATGACAGTTGGATTGTTTCCCGTGATCGGAATTCCCTTGCCATTCTTCAGCTATGGAGGATCTTCGCTGTGGGGATTCACTATTCTGCTTTTCATTTTTCTGAAGCTTGATGCTCACCGTATGCAAGTGCTGCAACGACTGTGATTGGCGGGGCGCCAAAACTATTACTTTAAGTGAAACATTAATAGCTTGATGCGGAAGTGATGGGTATCAGATTCGGTATTTTTTATCGATTCAAAAACAATTAATTTACCATCCGTAATCTTTAACGGTCATGAGCATATGAACTTCCCCCACATTCTTAAATTTCTTAAAGACTTAAAAAAGAATAACGATCGGGTTTGGTTTGAGAAAAACAAGCCACGTTACCTGGAGGCCAAACAAGAGTTTGAGAATTTTATCGGCGCATTATTGGAAGAGATGGCGAAGTTCGATGACAGCATTGCAAAGCTTGACCCAAAGAAACTCCCTTTCAGGATCTATCGTGACGTTCGATTCAGCAAAGACAAAAGTCCGTACAAGACAAACATGGGTGCTGGAATATCGCCAAACGGAAAATTGGTTCAGGAACCCGGATACTACATTCACATTGAGCCAGGGAAAAGTTTTGTGGCTGGCGGAATTTATATGCCGGATGCTCCTAATCTTGCTAAGATCAGACAGGAAATTGATTACAGCGCAGACAAATTCAATAAGGTTTTGAATAACAAAGCATTTAAAAAATTATATCCCACGCTTGACGATTTCGATAAGTTGAAGACGATGCCAAAGGGCTATGCTAAAGACCATCCCCAAATAGAAATTTTGAAACACAAAAGCTTCATCGTCTCACACAACTATTCGGACAAGGAGGTAATCGATAAGAAATTTATCAAGAATGTGGCAGCTCATGCGAAAGTCATTAAACCGTTGAACGACTTTATTAAGGAAGCAATTTCCTAAACGCCTATTAATTGTTTCAATTCATTCGCCAGAAGAGGCTTACTTAAGAGTTTTTTCACACTCACATGTTCTTTCGCTTTGTTCATGTCATCGAGATCGAGAGTTGAGGATAACATAACAATGATCGTATTTTTTTTGACTTCATCCCGAAGTTTTTCGAAATGTTCAAGGAATTCGAAACCATTCATATGGGGCATCATAATATCGAGGACAATAACGAGTTGCCCTGTGATTTTCATTTCCTTTAACCACTCAAGGGCTTGGTTACCACCGGCCGCTTCCACAACCTCGGCATTTTGAAACGCCCGTTTTATTAACATGCCCGAGACCAGGCGATCAATATAGCTATCATCAATAATTAGAAATCTTTTTTCGACAGACATGCAGACTTAAAAGATTGTTCCATTGCAATAAAAGTAAAAAAGTTAACAATAGTCAAAAATCATTACCAATCGAAGTATTCATCCTTCTGAAGCTCCACTTCTTTCTCCTTCTTCTTTCCTTTATTTTTGAAAGCGTCTTTCAATTCCTTCACTTCTCTCTTAAAATCAGCAGCAATCTTTTTACGCACTGCTTCAGTATCATAGGATATCTTGTAGTCATCTGTTGTTCCCACGATTTTTAGAAAAAGTTTTGTCTGACCTTTTTGATCAACTTCTGTGGCCATATCGGCTTCTGGATCCGATACTTTTTTCCTTCGCAACGGAGTGATAAGTCGATAATCGATGTGTTGATCAAACGTGTGGGTGCCACTAATGAGAAAATCCGTAGCGTTACTCCGAATCGACATCTGCGGAATGAAAATCGTTTGCTTCTCGATATGAATGTCGTTTTTTAAATCGGAGAAACGGAGCCTATTCAAAGTTTCATCGTCGAGATAGCGGCTTAACTTTTTCATGGGTTCGAAATTATTAAGCTGACCATTTTTTATCGTAGCGCTTATGTCGGCTATCAATGTTTCAGGGAATAATTTCAGGTGTTGGTTCAGCGTCATTTCCATGTTTACCTCTGCGGAGGCCTCGCCTTTCAAATGTTTATCCTGGACAAAGTCCTGGTCGAAATTTTCGAAAACATAAAATACACTGTCAACAGAAATATTATTCAATTTAGCGCTTGTGACAATGTCGATGGCCTTGTTGTTTTTTGCGTCAAGTATTGCGGACAGCTCCAGGTCACCGCCCATTGTTTTGAACGAAAATTTTCTTGTCACCGCCATTTCATTTTTAACAAGGAGATCTCCCTTCAACTGTTGGCCTCGGAATTTTTTATAGTGGAGTGATTTAATGTCGCAATTAAAATTAAGGTTGACATTTCGCGAAATGGAGAACGTGTATTCCTGGTTTTGTCCCTCTGAGGGATTGCCGAAAGTGATAGCAAACAACTGGTCGAGATCGATGTAATTTGATTTCAAATCTGTCTCGATTCCAATAGGTTGATTTTCAAAAAGAATAAAGGTGATGACATTTTTAAAAAATCCATTTAACAGAAAATCTGATTTTCCAAGTTTGCCGGTGACATTACTTAAAGCAAGATCATTGTTGCTGAACTGAAGATTTCCATTTAAGTGTTGGAGTGGAATTTTTTCTGTTCCATAATCGAGATTAATGTCCTGAAGGTCGATAGTACCAAGCGTTGCTACCCGCTGTGCCGTTGCCTTGTTTTTAAGAAAGGCGATTTTACC